>NZ_JAUBTU010000065.1:13647-41323 GCF_036705085.1 Microcoleus sp. B6-A1 | reverse complement strand
TGATTTTAAATCACCCTAACCTTCCTTCAGTCTTGTCTTATGGTACTCTGGCTGCTTAAAAACTGTCCGGAGTATTGTTAATTCAATTGCACCTTTATTTCTTTGTATCCGTTCCTCCAGCGACAGTTTAGTAATGTCTATTTTCTCAGATGTCTGGGGAGGCTCGGACCATACGGGCTTTACTGTCACCGTTTCCAGAAATAAGCGCATCATCTGAAGTAAATTCGGCCAATATTCTCTGGGAGTTTGCTGAATTACGCGGAGGAATTCCGCGATCGGCTGGCTTAATGGGCGATCGGTTTCTTTGTCTGCAACCGTAGGAGTTTCGGGCGCTGATTCTACTGTCCCTTGGCTTTCGCTGCTTAAAACTTGTTCGGACATAATTACTTTTTTCCTTTCTCTCATTTACTCATATTATAAACAAAGGGCGGGCAATTGCCCGCCCCACTTTTTACTTGCTCAGCACACCATCGGGAATCCCCAAAATATCCTCAATTCGAGGCATATCTTCCAAAGCAATAACTCGTCCTTCATCCTCAAAACCAGCAATTTGATCGAAATTCAAATACCGATACAAATCACCAGCAAAAGGATCGATTCTCTTCGACACAATGTCATTGTATTCTTGGACTGTGGGGATTCGACCTAACAGCGAACAAACGGCAGCCAATTCCGCAGAACCGAGATAAACCTGTGCATCTTTGCCCATGCGGTTGTTAAAGTTACGAGTAGAAGTTGAAAAAACCGTTGTCGCATCTTTAACCCGCGCTTGATTCCCCATACAAAGACTGCAACCAGGCATTTCTGTACGCGCTCCAGCGGCTCCAAAAATGCTGTAATAACCTTCTTCTTTGAGTTGCTGTTCGTCCATCCGAGTTGGCGGACAAATCCACAGGCGAGTTTTCACTTCCCCTGCACCTTCCAACACCTTCGCAGTAGCGCGGTAGTGACCGATATTTGTCATGCAAGAACCGACAAATACTTCGTCAACCCGATCGCCCGCAACCTCACTCAACAACTTAACATTATCCGGGTCATTGGGAGCAGCCACAATTGGCTCTTTAATCTCGTTCAGATCGATTTCGATGATTTCAACGTATTCCGCATCAGCATCCGCCTCCATCAGCACCGGATTAGCCAGCCATTCCTCCATCTTAGCCACCCGGCGCATCATCGTCCGCGCATCTTGATAGCCCCGCGCCACCATGTTTTTCAGCAGCGCGACATTGGAACGAATGTACTCAGAAACAGTCTCCACGCTCAATTTAATCGTGCATCCAGCGCAAGAACGCTCTGCAGTCGCATCGGTCAATTCAAAAGCCTGCTCAACCTTCAAATCGGGCAAACCTTCAATCTCCATAATCCGCCCAGAAAAGACGTTTTTCTTGTTCTGTTTCGCGACGGTTAGCAAACCTTTTTGAATTGCTACATAGGGAATGGCATTCACAACATCCCGCAGCGTTACTCCGGGCTGCAATTCACCCTTAAACCGCACTAAAACCGATTCCGGCATATCCAAAGGCATGACGCCCAAGGCCGCAGCAAATGCCACCAATCCCGAACCCGCAGGAAAGGAAATTCCCAAAGGGAAACGAGTGTGAGAATCGCCGCCGGTTCCCACTGTATCTGGCAATAACATTCGGTTCAGCCAAGAGTGAATAATGCCGTCTCCCGGCCGCAAAGCTATGCCTGCGCGCTCTGCCATGAAATCGGGCAATTCATGGTGAGTTTTGACATCAACTGGTTTTGGATAAGCGGCGGTGTGGCAGAAACTTTGAATTACCAAATCGGCGCTAAATCCCAAACAAGCAAGTTCTTTTAATTCGTCTCGAGTCATCGGCCCGGTGGTATCTTGCGAGCCGACTGTTGTCATGACTGGTTCGCAAGATGTACCGGGACGAACGCCGGACAAACCGCAAGCTTTGCCTACCATTTTTTGTGCTAAAGTAAAGCCTTTTCCCGTATCCACTGGGATTGTAGGACGGGTAAAAATAGTGCTAGGTTCTAGTCCTAAAGCTACGCGGGTTTTGTCGGTTAAAGTTCGTCCAATTAATAGCGGAATTCTGCCACCGGCGCGAACTTCGTCTAGAATTGTATCAGGTTTGAGAGTGAAGGTGGAGATAATTTCTCCGGCTTCGTTGGTGATTTCGCCTTTGTATGGATGGATGGTAATTACCATTCCTGTTTCCATTTGGGAGACATCGCATTCGATCGGCAATGCGCCGGAATCTTCAGCGGTATTGAAGAAGATCGGGGCGATCGCACTTCCTAAAATATAACCGCCACTGCGCTTGTTCGGCACAAACGGAATATCATTGCCAATGTGCCAGAGCACGGAATTAATCGCCGATTTCCGTGACGAACCAGTACCGACAACATCACCAACATAGGCTACGGGATGACCTTTTTGCTTCAAGTCGGCAATGGTTTGCAAAGCTCCTGGCATCTTACTTTCGAGCATCGCCAAAGCGTGTAGGGGAATGTCCGGCCGCGTGGTAGCATGAGGTGCTGGCGACAAGTCGTCAGTATTGGTTTCTCCAGGAACTTTGAAGACTGTAACGGTAATCGCTTCTGGCAAAACAGGACGACCCGTAAACCACTCGGCATCCGCCCAAGAATCGACTACCTGCTTGGCGTAGGGATTGGTATCGGATAAAGTCAGAATATCGTGGAAAGCGTCGAATACTAACAACGTTTTGCTCAGTGCCCGGGCGGCGGTGGCGGGAATAGCAATTTCGGCAGTAGGATTGAGTAAATCGATTAAAGATTGGACGTTGTAACCGCCCATCATTGTCCCCAGCAGGTAAACTGCCCATTTGGGAGCAATTAGGGGGCTGTGGATTTCGCCTTTAGCAATGCCAGTTAGAAAACCAGCTTTGACGTAGGCGGCGCTGTCTACGCCTGGGGGGACGCGATCGCGCAATAATTCTATTAAGGTTTCTTCTTCTTGTGCCGGCGGATTTTTCAGCAGTTCACACAGTTCCGACGTTTGCTGGGCATCTAGTGGCAGGGGTGGAATTCCCTGATGGGCCCGAACGGCTGCGGTACGGCGGTAAGATTCAAGCATTTCTCCTCTCTCCTCGGATAGTATTCGGTGGTTGGCAAGCAGATGACTTTACTTTTTAGATTAGGAGCTTCCGCTGCACATTGGGCAAAGTACCTCGCTATACATAAAAACTTAACGCAACTTTAAAAACAGTAGATTGTCATACCAAAGAGAGGTGTTTTCTCCACCGGGAGTGCAGCATGTCAAACTCCAGCCGAGCAGTTTAGGGGCGTTCAGTTGCATTGTTGTGGTTAAGATTAATGTGTTGTGGGCTACTGTCGATCGTCAAGAGCATCTATCCCTGACAACTAAAGCTAGGGAAGCACTTGTCAATGAGCACTTATGCTCAGAATTTACTCGGATTTTGGCTACAAAACTCAGATCGGCGCGATCGAGGAATCATGCAGAGCCCCATATTTATGCCCACCCACTCCCAAATCGCGAATTTTCTACTCCTAGAAAAGCAGTTTTTTTGAGTAATCTTACTGATTGACAAATTAAGTCTTCAGTTGTTACCAATGCTCTGCATCTGAAATCGTCATTAACCACAAGTTTAAAAAAGTTGTCCTGCTAATGGATCGATTAAACAATGGAAAGTTTTATCCCTGAAAACTCTGAAGACTGTCACGGCTGGGCCTCCAAGCCAGACTTGTACAAAGAGCTCCAAGGAACCAAAGAATTACTGCTGACGATCGGCAACTCGATGCCGATGCCACTGATCGTCAGCAGTCTGGCGGACGGCACAATTCTTTATAGTAACGATTTATGCCGTCAGGCTTTCGGGTTCACAGGATTCAAGTCGATCGACCGCCAAAAAGCCGAAACGCTCTACCACAAACCTGCAGAGCGCCAGGAATTGCTGTTACGGCTCGCCCGCAACGGACTGGTCCGCGAGACAGAAATCCGGCTTAAAAAAGCTGACGGCACGCTGTTTTGGGCAAGTGTATCGATGCGGTATCTGACATTGGTGTCGGGGAAAGCTGTTCTGTCGGTGTTCAGCGACATTACGGATCGGAAGCGAGCGGCGGCCAAGGAGCAGGAATTGCTCACGTCAATCCACTCGCGGGCCCGCCAGCAAGCGGCCGTCGCTTACTTGGGGCAGCAGGCCCTGGCCGAAACAGATTTGTCCGCACTGATGGACAAAGCTGCGGTTTTAATTGCTCAAACCCTGGACGTTGATTATTGCCAGGTGTTAGAACTGTTGCCCTCTGGTCATGCTTTTATGCTGCGAGCGGGGGTTGGCTGGCAGCCCGGTCTCGTCGGCAGCGCTACTGTTGCCGCTTCTGCTCGATCGCAAGCAGGTTACACATTGCTAGTGGGTGAACCGACAATCGTCGAAGATTTGCGGGTGGAAACGCGCTTTAGCGAGTTGCCACTACTGCATAACCACCGGGCTGTCAGCGGCGTTACTGTAATTATTCCCGGCAATCGGGGACTGGGGAGGAACTGGGGACAAGTAGAACCAGCGGACAGTTCATCCTCGCAGGCCTGGGGCATTTTGGGGGTTCATACCAGCCAAGGGCGGGTTTTCAGTCAAGATGACGTTTATTTTGTAGAAGCGATCGCCAACGTGTTAGCTGCGGCGATCGAGCGGATTATATCGCAAGAGCGCTTACAAATGATGGAACGGGCGATCGAAAGTTGCAGCAACGGCATTGCAATCACCGACGCAACCGTTGCAGATAATCCGATTATTTATGTCAATCCCAGTTTTGAGCGGATTACGGGTTATAGCAGAGACGAGTTAATGGGCAAAAATTGCCGATTTTTGCAAGGCACAGACACTGACAGCCCCGCTGCCAAAGAATTGCGAATTGCGATTGAAGAAGGCAGAGAAGCTCAAGTTATATTACGCAACTTTCGGAAAGACGGCACGCCTTTTTGGCACGAATTGTCGATCGCTCCGGTTTACAACTCGCGGCGACACTTAACCCACTTTATTGGAGTACAAACAGACATTACCGACCGCCAGCGTTCGGAAGAAGAGTTATTTTTAAAATCTCAAGCTTTAGCAGCTTTTAGCGCTAATCTCAAACACTTGCACCGGATTACAACTTATCATTATCAAAACTTTGAAGAACTGGTTGACGATTATCTAACAGCCGGCTGTTTGATGTTTGGACTTTCTATGGGCATCATGGCTGAAGTTGACAGCGAAACTTTTATTGTCCAGGCAGCGAAAACTGATTTAGGATACTTCGTGCGAGGCTTAGAATTGAACCTCAGCGATACTTACTGCGCCGCAGTAATTAAGCTCAACAAAACAGTTGCGTATTCTCATATAGGAGCAAATATTGAGATGCGCGAACATCCTGCTTATCTAAGCTGCAAATCAGAATCTTACATCGGAACGCCGATATTTGTCAACAATAAAACTTACGGTACGTTAAGTTTTAGTTCGCCAGAAATAAAGAAAAGAAAGTTCAAGTACGAGGAAATAGAAATTATAGAATTGATGGCTCAAAGTATTGGGAAAATTCTGGCGGTTCACCAAATGGAAATCGAACGCCAGCAAGCTGAAAAAGAGCGATGCGAGTTGATAGTATCTCTCAAAGAAAGTGAAGAACGCTATCGCCGTTTAGTAGAACTATCTCCCGAAGCGATCGCCGTTCACAGTCAAGGGAAAATCGCCTACATCAATGCTGCCGGCGCGAAACTCCTCGGTGCGAGTTCTCCCGAAGCGCTGATTGGCTTTCCCATATTGCATTTCGTCCATCCAAACTATGTGGAAATAGCCACAGAGCGCATTCGGCTAGTCGAGACAGAAAATCAGCCACTCGACCTTGCCGAACAAAAACTAATGCGGCTCGACGGACAAATAATAGACGTTGAAATGGCCGGTATCCCCGCTATTTATCAAGGCTCGACGGCCGGCCAGATTATTATCCGAGATGTCACCGAGCGCAAGCGAGTAGAACGGGAACTGCTGCACGGCGCTTTTCACGATGCGCTGACGGGTTTGCCCAACCGGGTTTTGTTCATCGACAGGCTAGGACAAGCCATCCGCAGATCCAATCAGTCCCCCGATTACAAATTTGGTTTACTTTTCCTAGATTTAGACCGCTTCAAAGTAGTTAATGATTCTTTAGGACACGTTTTAGGAGACAAACTGCTAATCGCCCTCGCCCAGCGACTGCAAACCTGCGTCCGGGTTTCGGATACCGTCGCCAGACTGGGGGGAGACGAATTCACGATCCTGCTAGACCACATTCAGAGCCTCAGCGACGCCACCCTCGCAGCTAAAAAGATACAAAAAGAACTGACGAAGCCGTTTCATCTCGAAGGGCACGAAGTATTTACCACCGCTAGCATTGGCATTGTTTTCAGTCGAGGCGAAGCCACCCCCAGTGGCGAATTAAATTCGTACACTCACCCGGAAGAATTCCTACGCGATGCTGACATCGCTATGTACCGCGCTAAAGCTTTGGGTAAGGCCCGCCACGAAGTGTTTAATTTGGCGATGCACGACCAAACTATGTCGCTGTTGCAGTTAGAAACTGACCTGCGGTTGGCTATTTTGGGCAAGGAGGAATTAGGAGAGAGCAAGAATCAATGTTCGCACTTTATTGTGCACTACCAACCGATTGTTTCGATCGCCAGCGGTGCGCTCGAAGGTTTTGAGGCCTTGGTGCGCTGGCACCACCCGGTTCGGGGTCTAGTTCCGCCGTCTACTTTTATCCCTGTAGCTGAAGAAACAGGTTTGATCGTGCCTCTGGGAGCCTGGGTGTTGCGGGAAGCTTGTCAGCAATTGCGGATTTGGCAAGAAATGTTAACCGAGCAACAGGGAAGAAGTCCAATGGAAGTCGGAACAAGGCCCTTTGACTCGCTTCGGCTGCACTCAGGGCAAGTCGCTCAGCGTAACCAGAAGGAAGAAGGCGCTTCGACTTCGCTCAGGGTAACAACAGAGGAGAGGGCAACGGGCAATTTAGGGGATTTAACTGATGTAACAGATACAGGGCATGAGGAACACGGAACTTTTACTGAGCGTAGCCCCAGTATTGGTCACAGGGAAGAAAGAATCGGTAAAAAATTACCAATTCCCAGTTACCAATTCCCGATTACCGATTTCCACTCCTCTATTACCAATTCCCAATTCCCAATTACCAACTCTTCGGCTACGTTCAGTACAACTTCCCAGCTACCAATTGCGAATTTTAAATTACCCATTATTGATCCTTCGCAATTAACAATGAGCGTCAATCTCTCTCCTAAACAGTTAGGTATGCCGAATTTAATCGAGGAAATCGATGAAATTTTAGCAGAAACTGGCTGCGATCCGAGCTGTTTAAAATTGGAGATTACTGAAAGTGCGATCGTAGAAAATGTGAAAAAAGCCAATATTGTGCTAGCCGAATTAAAAGGTAGGAATATTCGATTGTCGATAGACGATTTCGGTACTGGCTATTCGTCTTTAAGTTACTTGCACCGTTTTCCGCTGGATACACTGAAGATCGATCGATCTTTTGTGAGCCGCTTGGGGGCTGTCGAAAATGGTGACGACGGGGGTCAGCCTTTGCAGATTGTGCGGGCGATCGTAACTTTGGCTCACAATTTGGGATTGAATGCGATCGCCGAAGGTGTAGAGACAGGCGAACAGTTAGCACAGCTTCGAGAATTAGACTGCGAATTAGCTCAGGGATATTGGTTTTCTAAACCTTTGGACAGTTCTGCCGTGACCGAAATCCTGATAAATCTCGGTAATATAGAAATTAGGGACTGATTGAGCTACAGATTGGTAAATAGTGCCTCACCCTGTGAAGACATTTTTGCTACAAACTCCTAATCTCAAAACTGATGCACCAGGGAATAAATGGTGCATCAAAATTAGATTTTAGGTGATGATATCAAATCTGTTAGGATCGGAATTATTCATCTGCGTGAATCCGCGTCCATCCATTGTCATCTGCGGTTAATACATTCTCTTTTTTTAACCGCAGATGAGGGCAGATTAACAGATATTCACGCAGATAAATGAGTTCAATTCCGGTTGTACCGTCCGTGATTGTTGAGTATTGATATCGTTTCCGGTTGCATCGGAATGATTTAACCGCAGAGGGCGCAGAGAACGCAGAGGGAGAGAATACAGCAATTGCCAATTGCCAATTATAACTTACCAATTCCCTATGAACAATTAGCTTTGAGGGGAATCTCGATCGCCAATTCTGTACCCTGTCCCGGCGAAGAAGTGCATTTCAGCGACCCGTTGTGTCTGTCTGTAACAATTTGATAGCTAATTGACAAGCCCATCCCAGTGCCTTTACCCACAGGTTTAGTGGTAAAAAACGGGTCAAAAAGCCGAGTGCCGACAGTCTCCGGTATTCCCGGCCCGTTGTCAGCAATCCGAATGATTACTTTGCCCGCTGGCGATATTTCAGTGCGGATGCGGATGTTGCTGGGCTGTTCCCGCATTTCCTCAGCAGAACGGCGCTGATCCCGTTCTTCCAAAGCATCCAAAGCATTGCTCAAGATGTTCATAAATACTTGATTTAATTGTCCGGCATAACATTCTACTAAGGGGAGTTGAGCGTATTCTTTAATTACCTGAATTTCTGGATGGTTGTGTTTAGCTTTGAGCCGATGCTGCAAAATCATCAGGGTGCTATCTATGCCCTCGTGGATGTTGACGGCTTTCATTTCCGCTTCGTCCATGCGGGAAAATGTGCGGAGAGAAGCAACAATTTGTTGAATTCTGTCTGCACCGACTTTCATTGAAGAAAGCAACTTTGGCAGGTCTTCCATCAGAAAGTCGAGTTCAATATTGTCTACTTCTTCTTGGATTTCCTGGACTGGATCGGGATAGTGGTTTTGGTAAAGTTCGATCAGGTGTAGCAAGTCTTGGGTATAGTCGTTGGCGTGGGTGAGGTTGCCGTAAATAAAGTTAACTGGGTTGTTGATTTCGTGGGCGACTCCTGCCACAAGTTGACCGAGACTCGACATTTTTTCATTTTGAATTAACTGCGATTGAGTGCTGGTTAATTTCTGTAATGTTTGTTCTAATTCGAGAGCTTTATTGCGAGTTTGGGCGTAAAGATCGGCTTGGTTGAGAGCGATCGCCAATTGAACTGTAATCGCTTGCAACAATTCTACTTCGCTGTCGCTCCAGGGTCGTACAGAACAGCAGGAGCAGCAGCTAACTGCACTTATTACCCCAGAAAGTGCCTGCATGGGAATGATTAATACAGATTGGTAGCCCATCGATCGAACGATTTGTTTCCAAACAGGATCTGCGACTGTTTCGACATCATCCACCCGCAGCATTTCCATCTGCAATACTTTTTCTCCCACAGGACCGAAGTCGGAAGCTTGATAGCTACCTGTTAAATCGGGAAGTTCCCGAAGGCGAGATTCTTTAATAATTTCCCAGAAAGGCTCCTCTCCGTCGTCGCGATACCAGGCAAAATTGCAACGATCGATCTGCAGGAAAGCGCGAATTTCCTTAACTGCGACTGTAACGATGCTGTCGAAATCGAGGGAATTGCGGATTTGAGTCGTGAGGTTGTTGAGCAATTTTTCTCGATCTGCCTGCTGTCTGAGTCTGGCTTCCGATCGCCTCAAGGCAATTTCTCCCCGCTTGCGATTGGTAATGTCTTCGGTGACAGCTAATAGATATTGCGGTTTGCCATCAGCATCGAGTATTGCTGTTTTCTTGGTGTGAAATATCCGCGTTTCTCCTTGGCTTGTTTCAATCTCTTCTTCGGCGATTTCTACAATTTGCCCGCTATTGAGCACTTCCCGGTCTTTGGTGGTGAAAAAATCAGCTTGTTCTGTTGGGAAAAAGTCGTAATCATTTTTGCCGATTACTTCTGCTGCACTGAAACCGAGTAACTGTTCAGCTACTGGGTTCCACAGTACAAATCGCAGTTCTTGGGCATCCTTGGCAACCACTCCTACGGGTATGGTTTTGAGTACGGACTCCATAAACTGTTGCGCGTGTTGGAGTTCTGCTTCTGCCTGTTTGCGATCGCTAATATCTCGGACGTTGGCAATGACGGTGAGATTGCCGTTGAGATGAATTCTGGACAGGGCAACTTCTGCATCAAAGGTTGAACCGTCGTTGGGACGCCTCGCTTTCCATTCCACGCGGGGTGTTTCGCCTGCTAATACTCTTTCCCAAAGTTCTTCAATTTGTTCAATGGGATTGTCGGCGCTTGAATAGTCGTTTTTAATTGATAAATTTTTTGCTTGTTCCTGGCTCACTCCGTACATTTCTAACATTCGATTATTGACATCGAGAATGTTGCCTTCTAAATCGTGAATGAAGATAGCATCGTAGACATTGTTAAAGATGGTTCGCAGGTTTTGCTCGGAAACTTGCAGCGCTGCTTCTGCAAGTTTTCGATCGCCAATTTCTTGTTCTAATTGCGTGACTGCTTGGGAAAGTTCGGCCGTGCGATCGCTCACTCTGTCTTCTAACTCGACTGCTGCTTGCCGCAGTGCTGCTTCGGCGGCTTTGCGATCGGTAATGTCGATCGCCGTACCGAACAGTTTTACCACCTTGCCGTTGACATCGGTTTCGGCTCTGCCCACGGCGTTCACGTGTCGCAAGATGCCGTCGGGACGGTAAAGGCGAAAGTCAAAATCAAAAGGGATGCCTGTTGCGAGTCCCTGCTGCACTTGAGTTTGCCACAATTCCAAATCTTCTGGATGAATCAGAGCTACCTGTTCGGCTATGTTGGGCGCGATGGGGGCTGGTTCGAGTCCGAAGATGCGGAAAAGTTCTTCCGACCAAGTGAGGGTTTCGGTGGCTGCGTCGAGTTCCCAATTGCCGACGTGGGCGAGTCTCTGGGCTTCTTCTAGCTGCCGCTGGCTTTTGCGGATGGCGGTTTCGGCAACTTTGCGATCGGTAATGTCGAGCGCGACGCCAGAAAATACGATTTCGCCGTTCTCGTTGCGGGTGGGCATGGAGTCGCCCTGCCACCAGCGAATCTCACCGTCGGGCTTGACTAACCGCCCTTCGTAGTGCCAGGGAGAGAGATTTTCTACCGCTTCGTTGACGGAAGCGATGTAGCTTTCCAAGTCTTCGGGGTGGACGCGGGAAATGAATGTATTCATGTCTCGCATCATTTCTGCTGCTGTGATGCCGGCGATATCGAAGATGCGATCGCTCATGTAGTCAACTCTCCACACTCCCTGCCTGCTGCAAAATTGGAACAGAGATCCGGGGATGGTGGCTGCGATCGTCCGGAACCTAGCTTCGCTGGCACTGAGTGCTGCAAAAGTCTGGCGCAGTTCTGCCGTGCGTGCTTCTACTCTGCGCTCTAGTTCTGCGTTGGCGTGTTGCAAGGCTGCTTCTGCTCGCTTGCGATCGGTAATGTCGGTGGCTGTACCGGTGGTGCCGAGGCAGTTTCCGGTTTCGTCGTAGAGGGCGATGGCGTTAAACATCAAATGTTTCATGCTACCGTCTTTGGCGATTTGGGTGGTTTCGTACTGGAAAATTGATTCTCCGGCCAACAGGCGGGCGAAAACTTCTAAATCTTTCTGGCTTTGTTCTGGTGTCACAAAGTCGGAGAACGGCCTACCGATCATTTCTTCTGGTTCGTAACCGTAGATGTACTTAACTGCTGGATTGACGAAGGTGTAGCGCCCGATCGCATCGACCGACCAAATCATGTCTTGGGAGGTTTCTACCAGGCTGCGGTATTTGGTTTCGCTGGCTTTGACGGCTTCTTCTGTTTTTTTGCGTTCCGTCATGTCGCGGGAGACGCCGACAGTCATGACGATTTGGCCGTCTGCCTTGCGGATTGGTGTTTTGACTGTACTAAACATTCGCACTTCTTGATCGTGCCGCGTGATCGGTTCTTCGGAAATTTCTAGAGTCTGTCCGGTTTCAAGTACGAAGGCGTCATCTTTAATGTACTGGAGAGTATGGTCGGTATCGGCGAAAGGTGCGTCTACGATGTCTTGAAGTTCCTCTTCAGTCATGCCGTAATAATCGCGGAATGCTTTATTAGCCCAGACGATTTTCGATTGGGGGCCTTTGACTAATACCATATCGGCGATCGAATCGAGAATTTGGTGATATTTTTGCTCGCTGTCGCGGAGTTTCTGCTGTGCCGCTTCGATTTGTGCTATTTGCCTCTGGGTTTGCAAGTGCAGTTCGGCTTGGTAGATGGCAACTGCTAAATGGTCGCCTACTTGTCTGGCAAATTCGATTTCGTCTTCTTGCCAATCGCGGGGATTGCCGCAGGAGTGAATGCACAGCAATCCCCACAAATGTTTCCCTTGCAGCAGCGGTACGACTAAGTTGGCTCGGATTTGAAACCGCTTGAGGATTTTGAGGTGGCAAGGGCTCAACCGGGCTTTGTAGATGTCCGTGACTGCTTGAACGTATCCTTTGGTGTATTTGGCTGCAAATTGTTCGCCGAAGCAGTAGTCGCGGACTCTGGTTCCCAAAGATGGGCTGTATTGGGGCAGTACGTCTTCGGACACTACTTCGCCCTCGTTCAATTGGGATTCGGGAAAGAAGCGGTAGACGGCGACTCGATCAGCATTTAGGAGTTGCCGAACTTCGGTGGCTGTGATTTTGAATATTGTTTCTAAGTCTAGGGATTCACGAATTTTGCGAATAACTCCCATCAGCGCTTGCAGCTTTTTGAACCAGGTTTGAGACTGCGTTTGTCTTTCTAGGTGAGCTAGTTTCTCGCGCAGGTTGCAGACTTCGTAATACAGGTATTCATGAAACATAATGCTTTTTCTTTAGTTATTTTGCGGTTTGTTATCGAGGTTGATGGCATCTCAATAGCGCTCTGCAAGTTGAGCCTGGTAACTCAAAAAGGCAAAGAACATATTCTCCTCCTTCTGCTAGCACTTAGCAGCTACTCTCACTGCATTTCCGTATTTTTTCGAGATTTGGAGGTCTATCGACCATCTTAGCTCCCGTATATTTACTGAAAAAGTGGCATAATTTGCTACTTCATATCGTTTCCGGTTGTATCGGAATGATTTAACCGCAGAGGGCGCAGAGAACGCAGAGGGAGAGAATACAGAGAGGAATAATTCCGATGCTACCGGATTTGATATTATTAGTTGTCAATTATTGAGAATAATGCTAACAAAACTTACACAGAAACCGGGTTTTTTAACGTAATTAAGTCAGGTAAACTCCGAAGGTGGAAAAAAGAAACCCGGTTTGATTGCGCGATATCCAGGAGCGTCCCTGAGTAATTTTGACATTGTTTTGGCTCGCCTTCGGTTGCAATTGTCACCTTTTTATTATCACCCCAAACTCGATTAATGGTTTCCTTGTTTTGGCGATATAATATCCTGTTGGGAACGCCTTTGTTTAACTTTGTTTAAACTGAGGCGATCGCCTTTTCTAAAGTTTTAAGTAATGCTCGATTTATCTCTCCTAAATTAGATTTTTTACAATCTTTATGGTCAGCCGAAATTTTAGCTATTTTTCCTTGCCTTCTCGTTATTTTATGCGAGGGATTGAATTTTTTCAACTGATTAAAATTCACCGAATCAGAGGTTATATCGTTTCCGGTTGCATCGGAATGATTTAACCGCAGAGGGCGCAGAGAACGCAGAGGGAGAGAATACAGAGATGAATACAGGACGATGCTACCGGATTTGATATTAGTTTTCCGTCAAACAGTTGAGGTAGTTGCAAGCTAGGGTTAAATTGGCTCAACTCAAGGGCGATTCCCTACCGCAACGGGCCCCCACGCGCGTTCGGGATAGGTTCGCACGCGCCGAGACTTTTTGCCCGATTTTTGCGATTTTTGAGAAGTGTAAAAATTTTAGATAATACAAATGTTTAGGGTATCACATTTTTGGCGAAAGTAAAGGTATTTCCAGCTCGATCGATAGAAATGGCGATCGCGAGGATTAAAGTTTGGGCAAAGTAATGACAAATTCCGTAGAAACTCCCATTTCACTTTCTATCTTTAAAGTGCCAGCGTGTTGGGCAATCCGATCGCGAGTGAGAGATCAGCTAAAACCGACTGCTTCTGCTGTTGGTTTAGTAATGAAGAAAAGATGGCAGATTTTTGCTTTAATTTCTAGAGAAACTCTGAGGGTATTGTCGCGCCAACCAAGTTCAACTGCTTTTGCCAGTTTTTCCGTTTTCAGCAAGTTTTTGAGAGTAAATTTTATATTTATCGATCGGTTCCTTGCTGCTATTTTTCGGCTTGTGAAAGACAGCATAACAAGCACGATCAATGATATTTATCAAAGCGCGGTTTAAATCAGAGAAGCCTACTTCCGACAGAGCGATCGCACTGTCATACTCAGTATAAATTATTATATAGCAATCCTTCCAGGAGTCGTAAATTTTTGACCCCACCCCAACCCTCCCCTTATCAAGGGGAGGGAGTAAGAAATTCACAAATGATGCGAGGATGGCTATATTGAAGCGGCGAGCGATCGGCTGCTATGATCAACCAACAGCTACAAACTTAAGAAGCCGTTTTCAATATGGCCCTCGCTTCCTCAATATTTTCGGCAACCAATTTGCCCGACTCGATAAAGGCGGCTCTTTCAGTATCGCTGAGTTCAAGTTCCACTATTTGTTCCACTCCCTGAGATCCCAAGCGGCAGGGCACTCCTAAAAAGATATCTTGCACGCCGTATTCGCCGTGCAAATAAACGCAGCAAGGCAACAGTCGCGACTGATTAAATAAAATAGATTCTACCATCAAACAGACAGAAGATGCGGGTGCAAAATAAGCACTACCAGTCTTCATTAATTCTACAATTTCGGCGCCACCGTGGCGAGTCCGCTGTACGATTCGATCGATCGTCCCAGCATCCATAAGTTGATTGATGGGAATACCGTTGACAGTAGAATAGCGGGGCAAAGGAACCATCAAATCGCCATGAGAACCGATGACAGTTGCATTGACTTCAGCAATTGAAACGCCCAATTCCATAGCAATAAAAGTTTGAAAGCGGGCGGAGTCGAGAACTCCCCCCATCCCCATGACTCGGTGTTTGGGCAAATCTGCCGCTTCCCAAGCTAAATAAGTCATGATATCTAGGGGATTTGTGACTGTGATTAAGATTGCTTCGGGAGAATGCTCGATCGCCTGTTTTGTGGCTTCGGTGACAATTCGAGCATTGATTTTAATTAAATCTTCGCGATTGATACCGGGCTTGCGTGGCACTCCGGCGGCAATTACTATGATATTTGAGTTTGCCGTATCTGTATAATTATTTGTACCGACAATTTGGCGATCGTGACGTTCCACTCCCCTGGCTTCCATCAAATCCAAAGCAACGCCCTGCGGCCAACCCTCCACAATATCTAGCAATACTACATCTGCCAGATTTTTCTCAGCAATTCGCTGGGCTAACGTACTGCCGACTTTGCCTGCACCAATAATTGATACGCGGTTTGATGGAGAATTCATTGGGTTTTAGGTTTTAGATTTTAGATTTTAGATTTTAGATTTTAGCAATCAGCTTAATTGGGGAAAGGTGCGCGGTGTGCACCCTTCGCTACATTAAGAACAGTGAGGTTTAGTTGTGGTGAGTTACTTAAAATCTTCGAGTTGGTCTACCCGCAGCCAAATATTGGGGGTGGGAACTTTGCCAAATTTGACGAAGGCGTAGTCGCCGCGAACATCCATCACTTCGCCCTTTGTTTCAAATATATACGAGGAAAAGCGCTGGTCGCTGGCTTTGGCTTCTAGACTGTTTTCCAATTTTTCGCGTACAGCGCGAACTATACTGCCTTTCTTGATTGCCATAACTTGCTTGGTTTAGTTTAAAAAACTATACAAATTTTAATCTAGATTTGGCTGCAAAGTCACTCGGCGATTGAAATCGCTACTAAACAAACGAAGTCCGCCTACGCGGACTAAGGAATAAAGGGGTGCGATTCGTGGGGTAAATCTAAAATCTAAAATCTAAAGCCTAAAATCCATTGACTGCTTCCTATGTCTGACAAATGGGGCAAAAATGAGTCGATCGCCCTGCTAATTTTATACGTTCGATGGTTGTGGAGCAAGTGCGACAGGGTTGGCCGGCGCGATTGTACACCCAAGCGACACCGCCGTAGTTGCCGTTGACACCTTGGACGTTGAGAAAATTGCTAAAAGTGGTGCCACCGGATTCGATCGCCTTCTGTAAAACTTGAATAATAGCTGTATGGATGCGCCCAATTTGCTCTGGCGTCAAATCCGCGCACAGAGTTGTGGGCATCACTCCCGACAAAAACAAAGTTTCGTCTGCGTAAATATTGCCCAAACCAGCTATCAGTGCCTGGTCTAGCAAAGCTGTTTTTATGGGTCGCGCCCGTCGGTGCAGCTTGCGGGCCAAATATTCGGTTGTAAATTCGTCTGAAAACGGTTCAGGGCCTAAGAGTTTCAGACCGATGACTGTGCTCGAAACCTCGGTTTCTGCGGGCACGTACCACATTTGCCCGAAGGTGCGCTGGTCTACAAACCGCAGTTCTTGGTTTCCCTCAAAAAACAGCCGTACTCGCGCGTGTTTTTGCAGGGGATCGGATCGGTTCACCCACAGCAGTTGTCCTGTCATCCGCAGGTGAACGCCCAACCAGCCGGCTTTTGAAGGCAAAAGGGAGGGGTAGAAAGAAGGCGTTGGGGAAGAGTTTGGAGTTTGGGCAAGAAATTCTCCCACTCTCCCCCTCTCCCCCTCTCCCTCTCTCGCCCTTTCCCTTTCTCCTTCTGGGAATTGAGATAGTTCTGCCAGTAGATATTTGCCGCGTCTGTACCAGCGGGCGATCGACTTTCCTTTGAGTTGTGTCAAAAAATCGGTCGCAGAGATTGAGCGGGCGATCGTGCTGTTTAGCAACACGTCCCCGTCCAAAATTTCTCGATCGAGGGTTGCTTGATTCAATCCCCGGCAAATAGTTTCAACTTCTGGCAGTTCTGGCACAATTAGCGTTGTTCTGTTCCTTGATTTGGCGAACCTTCGACGCTGCCGGTCACTTCGGCACCGGGTTTGCTGTCGGTCGAAGTTTTCGGCTGCTGGGGGGCTCCTCCGCTGCCGGTTTTCCGGGTTTTCTCGTCCAGCGTGGTTTGTTTGCCGCCGGAAGCTACTGGAGTCCCTGTTTTCGCTTTTGCTTTGGGTGCTGACACTTCCACTAATTCGCTTTGGGCGAAGTTGTTGGTGTTGACGCCTGCATAATTTACGCTGTTAAAGCGAACGATAACTGGGTATTTAATGCCGCTTTGGTCTACCGTAGCAACGGTGCCCACTTCTTGATACCAGAAGGATTCTTTGCGGAGAATCCGAACTGTAGAACCGCGTTGAACCATGAGCTTTGTTTCCTTTGCGATGAATAAACGGATAAAGCCATTTTTTTTACTCTAGTCGATCGCGCGACGCATTTGAAGTCTGCAAGGAAATTTTTACCTGTCGCGCCGTTTTTTGATCTGCTGTTTGTAAAGAAAAGTAAATACTTTGCTAGGGCGATCGCTGGGGTTGCAAAATAAATAAACAGACATTATCCGTTAAATACAAGCTGTGCGATCGGATCTATAAAAAACTTTACAAATAGGAGAGCGGGCCGGAGCGCCTACATAGTGCATTAATAGGATTTAGGCAGAGCCGTGGCAATCCCCCAGCAGGCCGCGTAGCCCCAAGCGCTCTGGGAATTGCCACGGCTCTGCACGAGAAGGTTGCGTAAATCCTCATTCAGTCAAGTTATCCACCATCTAGTGTGTTAGTTTGAATCCTGCATCTAATCATCTAGCGATTGATAGCACCAACTCGGACGGCGCAGGAGATTGAAGGTATCTAGGTATCGAACTCGATCGGGCGCTTCTACTGTAGCAATCGCTTCATGCAATAAGCCTTGAGGGTTATCTACGTCCCACAAAGGATGAACGATAATAACGCTTTTATCCCCCACTGCAAAACCCGGTAAAGCGCCGAACTGTTCCCCGGAACAACTAAACGAAGCACAAAATATATCGCGCAAAGCAGTTGCATTCAGCAGCCAATTTTCTAAGTCAGGAGTAGAAAAATCCCCATCGAGTCCGCATTGAAAATTGCTGCTAGCCAATGCCCTCAGCAAGGAAAGCCCCAAACGCCAATCCAGCAGACCGTGATAGTTCATATTGCGGTACTGCTGCAAGCAATCGTAACAAGAAGAGTCGCATTTTTCGCGGTGTTGTGGTGACATAATTGCCTCAGCAAAGCTATTTTGAGAATTCAGAATTTTGTCTGTAAGGATGTCTTCCCAGTGATTAGCTAGCCAATAGGTAAAGCCAGAACCGTTAGCAAGCCGATCGCTAATTACAATTTCTCCTACTTTTTCCTTAGTATCGTCTAATTCAGCCTGTCGCAAACCGCTCACGTCTAATTCTTCAGGATCAATGTCTAACTCCTGTGCTGCTACAGCACGAACCATGAAAGCGGCTGAGTAGAAAGCAGCTTTGACGGCGGAACCATACGCAACAGGATCGAGGCACAATCCAACAGGTACAGCAGCAGGTTTAATTCGCAGTACGCCAGTGGTTTTTGGGGCAACAATGGCAATTTTCTCTGGCTCGCCCGGCTGTTTAAACTTCACCCCATTATTTTTATTTTGAAATCTCTCATCAATCCACTGATTTGTTAATAGTTTATCACCGCGTCCAAATGTGGCATTTCCGGTTGCTCCCTTAAATAGCTGTCCTCGATTGTCATTCACCCGGAAAACGCGACCGGATTCAGAAAAAGCTGTTTGAGTATTGGTATTATTTACTAAGTTAAAAGGTGGAGATTTTGATTCGGCTACGCTGGCTGCACCTGTAATTAACGCATCATATTCATCTTTAGCATCCGCCCCAGGATTGAGGCTGGTACGGAAAGCTAAAGGGACAGCCCACTGAAAAACTCGAAATCCTTGTTCCTCATTTGCCCCGCATTCTGGACAGATTATATGTTCAAATTTTGCATCATTTGTGTCCGTATGTTGGCACCGCTGACACCTCAACATCCATTGGCGATCGCTCAGAGGTGCGCCAGCAGGAACCAACCCATTTTTAGTGTCGGGAATTAACGATGCTGTAAACCCGATCGCAGTATAAATTCGCTTGTCTTTAGTTTTTTCTGAACCGGGGGCAAATTCAGAGACAGCTAAATCTAAATCTCGATCGATAGTAGAAACTTTTTGTTTTCTGGACGGATCGTGATGATACAAATCACGCACTCTTGAGGGCATCCCGTACATCGGCAAAACCCCGCCCTCAGCAAGGCGTTCTGCCAATCCATCTCCAGTCAATTCTAAGTTATTGGTACACTCATCAATCTTATTAAATAAATCATGACGTGCATACTCTTCAAGTTTGTTGCGATCGATACCTTCAACACCGACTAGCAGAGAATTTATAACCTCGGTGACTTGATTGGATTTCTCTAACCAATTACGAACTTGTTCGCGGCGTTCTTCCGTTTCCTTCCACTTTTTAAGTGTCCCAAATTCGCCGTGACTGTCCGGTTTTTTTTCTACTTCCCAGCAGGTGACACTAGCATCCTTAAATGCACGTCTCAAACATTCTTTGGCTAAGAGGCGCTGCACGATCTCAACCTGTGACATAGAAAGAAAAGGAACTGGCGGCGGATCGCCCGTAATTTTTTCAGGATGGCGGTAATAAAATTCATCGTGCGATCGACCCCGACAGAGAGTAAGTACGATCGCGAAAGCCTGACCCCGGCGCCCCCCGCGACCCGCACGCTGCTGGTAATTAAAGCGCATAGGCGGCATATTTGCCATCACAACAGCCATTAAACTGCCAATATCAATTCCCACCTCCATTGTGGTAGTCACGTTCAAAATGTCGATGATATCTACCTCTGGGATAAAATCTCTTTTTTGTTCGCCAAAATTCACGATGATGTTGCGGAAATGTCGCTGTCTTTCGGCTTGATCGTCGGTTTGTCCGGTCAACTCTTCGCAGTGCAACCGCAACGGTTGACGCTTATTTACAGCTTGGGTGGCGAAATAATTGCGATCGTATAAATCTGCACATATTTTATTAGGTTGCACTGATAAATTTGCTAAACAATTAGTACAAATACCTCCCGCACGGTTCAGGTGAGGGCGCTGGCACGAATCGCACTGCCACACGGGGTCATCGGATACTGCAACTCGTACAGATAAATGCCGGGGATTAAGTTTAAAGTGGTGGTGCTGACCGCATTCGCAAATCGCAGATTTCAATGCCTGCTGCAATTCCTGTTCTGAAATTCCGCAAGCTTTTGCACACTCTTTAATATACTTACGAAATTTTGGTCGCGCATCACTCCAGTCTTTCCAGTCATCCAGCGGATAATCTTTAGGTTGCGGATACCTGTACAATTCACCTAAAATTCGCAAGCTGCCGTCACAAATACTCTCAAATACTGAAGGTGAAAGTCCGCATTGGATTGCTAGCTGTTCTAATTGATTTGGCGGTAAATTCAGGCGAACATAACCCAGACCCGATGCTTCAATCCCAAAGTACAGGCGACTAAAAAGTGTGTCGCAGACCTCAGATTTAACTTTAGAGCGAAGTTTGTTTTCTCGCCTTTCCTGTGCGCCAGGAGACAATTTAGATTTCCATCCTGCGGTATGAGAGGAAAAATCAAACAATTTTGTCCAATGATGCCAGTCACTATCATAATTAAATTCCTGGTAATCGACATCATTACCAGCAGGATTGACTCCCAACACTTTCAATCGCTGTATGAGCAAACCAGGATCTTTATTGTCAGGATCTTTATTGTCAGGATCTTCACTGTCTGGTTCAAACATTATGCAGAGAGGAACTGTGCGGGTATTAACTATTTGTTGAATTTCGTTGAGTACCTTCTGAGCCTGATCTCGCCGATTTTGATACATTTCCCTATCTTCTGAATCAAGACCTTCTGGCCAGGTTTTGTTAAGATTTTTAATAGCTTTTTGTAACTCTTCAAAAACTTTTGGGTTACGTTGAGCAAATAACTGGGCTTCAGAACGAGTAGGCTGACCGTATTGTTGAATATCTTCTAACAGGTGCGATTTTCCTATAGCAAGTTGTCCAAGTTCATCAAAAAGTGCTTCTCGTACCAGGTCGTCATAGTGAACTCGCTCAATTCCATTCGAGATAGAAGCTGCATCTTCACGACTATCAGAAAACACGACTAATTTGCGGGATTCTGCATCGAACGGTAGCTGATAAAACAGTTCTTTGGAAAGTAATTGGCTAACTTTAGAAAAACCAGTGCGGAACCATCGAATTGAAGATTTGCGAAACTTACGTTTCCTATAGTCTGCACCGCAGCATGGACAAATTGAGGGTAACGAGCCAATAAATTCTTGCTTCTCTGCTGAGAGCGATCGCAAGTGAAACAAATAGCCTTTCACCCACTGTTCCTCCAGGGAATCTGGATCTCCTAGAATAACGCGACCACTGCGGGTATCTAGCGATGCTTTATCCCACCAAGCCTTCTCGCCACCTTCACCTTGTCTCGATGGCTGTTTCCAACCTTTGCAAACATCTTCATCAATATTTCTAAAAGGCCAAAATACGGCAAACTCTTGATACTTGCGGCGATCTAAAGCTATGGCTGTTTTGCGATCGGGAATTCCCTCAATGTCCGGTTCTGTAGGCAAAAGTTCCCATCCGTCATTATTCTGTCTGGTCAGCCTGTTTCCCCCCAGAAATACAGTTTTGCACTGTTCGCAGTAAAGAAGTTCTAAAACTCGGTAATTATCGCAAAGTATGGGAGGATTTTCTACAAATAGTTTCCCAACAGGTCTATTTTTACCAATTTCGTTTTCCTCACACCCGTGATTTGGCTTAGTGCAAGCCCACAGCCCTTCGATATTCCTGAAAAACCAGTGCAGCCTGAACGATGGCAAGGAAGTTTGCTCGGACAAACCGCGAGCGACAAGCAATCCTCTTACTGCCAGTTTGAGATTTTCATTTGTTAAGTCATTGCCAAACATTTTTTGACCAAAATCAGCGATCGATACGGCACGAATTTTGTCATCAACGTTACAAGCATCGACCATTCTAGCGCCAATAGCCGCGCTTTCTGATTCCACAATTTCGCGGCAAGCACTGTATGCCACAGTTTCCTGCAACCGTTCTATATTATTGATTTCAGGTGCTTCTGCTAATGCGATGAACGGTTCGACATCAAGGAATTGTTGACCTTCAATTGGCGGAATTGGCTCTAAATGACCGGGTATAATCTGTTGGGAATGCCATTCAACGCCGAAGAATTGATTCAGGAATTCTAAGCTTTTTGGATCGTCTGGTTCCAGAGATGCACTAGAGGCAAGAATCCGCAATTTTGGATGACCTGGATGCAGCCCCAAGCGTTGCAGCAACAGTCGCAGCAAATAAGCTACTTCAGTCCCAGAAGTGCCGCGATACAAGTGCAATTCGTCAACAATTAAATGAAAGACGCTGCCATCTTTGTTTAACCATGCCTTCGTTTTTTCAAAAATATCTTGATCAATATTCCGCATCAGCATGATACTGAGCATAGAATAGTTGGTGATTAAAATATCTGGCGGGGCATCTTTCATATCCCAGCGACAGCGCATTTCTGCACCATCAAGCCTGGGAAAGAAAAATGTCACTTCTTGGGCTTTCTCTGTTGCCTCTTCAAAGCTATAACCCTGCTCTATCAGTTTGTCACGCTCCTCCTCGGCGTGTTTCCTAGCTCCCGTGGCTGATTCCTCCATTTGCTGTATTGCTTCGAGCAGTTCTTTTATTTTTTTGCCATTAGGTTTACGATTTTCTGTGTATTCATGCCCCGGCACGGGGGTAACGCCGTTGTATCTTCCAAAATAGACTCGGTTGCCTTTTCTATGATCTTTAAACCAATCTCGTGCTTCTTCAGAATCTAAAGCGCGACGCAGCCTGGTAAGTTGGTCTTCAACTAAGGCATTCATAGGATATAAAATCAGGGCGCGAACGGCGGCATCCCGGTTTTCATGACTTCTCTGAGAAACGCGATAAGAACGCTTAAAACTGCGGTTTTTCTTCCCTACAGGGTTACATTCATTTTGCCAGTCCTCATTTTTCCACCAGTCGTTGAGATGAGGTTTCTCTGGCTTAGGATTATCCCAATTTCTCGATTCTTGGGCAAGATAAGCAAATAGCGGTAACATAAAAGATTCAGTTTTCCCTGAACCAGTACCCGCCGTTACTACAGCATTTTGGCCCGCTAATGCCTGCCGCAGCATTTGGATTTGGTGGCTATACAGTTCGTAATTACCTACAAGTCCGCAGGAGGCAAGCTGTTTAAAATCTTGAAGGGCAGATTCATCTAATCCTGGTACGTTTGAAATATCTAAATCATGGATAGTTTTACCCGATCTTTGATAGCGGGGCATCGGTTCAATCCAGGGTTCTTGATGGAATGCACCGGGTTGGAGCAGCAGTCTTTCGCGCTCTCGTTCTATTTCGGGGAATTGAGTTCCGAAAGCGGTTTTTATGTACAGTAGAAAGTTGTCGCGGATTGTGTTAAAGGCATTAATTGGATCGTGCATAAATTACCTCACTATGTTATATTTAAAGATTGCTGCAAGAGTGTCTGACGTAATTTAGCTGCGGTCATTTCTGCTATTTGAGGGGGAATTGCGGAGAATAACTTGAATCCCTGAATTTGCGGATCGTGCGGCAATTTTTTTACATATGTTGCTGCATAACCTGAACAAAGGGTTAAGGCTCTTTCTAGGAGTCGTGGCAGATTGGCGCTGGCTGGTACTGCCATAATGAATCTGCGTTTGTCGTAGATCAGAACATTCATTCGCAGTGCTTTGAGAATAGCATACCTTCCCCAATCAAGGTCTGTTTCTGTACACATTCTATCTTGCCAAAGATAGTACGATTGGGTGTTTCGCGATGGATGACTGTATCGGCTGATACGGATATTAGTGTCGGTTTTTTCGATGGTTTTAAATTGTAATGAACTAGGCTCAAAGGTTTGGTGTTTCCAGCTCAATTCAGAATCGTTAGCCCATTTGAGGGTAGCTAAGTAGTCGTCAATACTCGCGGCAAAATGCAGCAAAGACCAGGCTGAGGGCGTTTCGATAAAAGGTATGCCGAGAGAAGATGCGATCGCCTGTAATTCCCTTACATCCTCTGCTTGCAGGGCCACTCGCTTCGGTATCAGCTTTAATTCACTCGCTTGTTCTTGGATTTCAACGTTGATGTGATTTCCCACAGACTGACAAGCATCTGATAATTGTTGAATAGTAGCAGGCGATCGCGCTCCTGCTAAAATGGCTTGAGGAAAGCCAGCACTTGGCAATCGCACCAATACAGGACTCGCAGCATAAACCTTATTCTTGCTGCTATCCTCGCTAAAATTAAAGTCACAGTGACCCAGAGAATCGAGGGCGCGAATTGCTTGCAATCTTTTATTTTTGATTTTGTCTTTGTCCGTATTTTCCTCTTTCAAACCATTCTCAAGATTATACAAATAATCAAAGGTTTCCTTAAAGGATAGCCAAGCAACTTCCTTTTTTCCAGAAATAACGTAGAGCAGTTTTTCGCTAGTTTCAGACACGTTCTGCCTCCTTTTGAAACTGTTTCCACAATGCTTTCAAGTTGGAGCGATCTGGCGGGTAAATTTTCTTGCGATCGTACCACAGGATTTCTTTCCATTCCCGCATTTTCTTTCTGTCTTTGCACTTGGAAATCGTCGGTTCTGACTCGGATAAATTGGTGCCGCAAAACATTGCTTGACCGCGATGGCGACCTTTGGAAATCGCCCAAACAGGCTCCCAATCTGTAGGTAGCGATTCCGCAGGGCAGATTGCTATTTGCCCTGGTTCTTTACCTACATAGAAAATCCGCTGCTTTCCTTGTATTGGTAAAAAAGTGTTAAAGTTAAAGTCTGGGAAATCAACGCCCTGCACCCATGCACCAGAAACGCCCGCGCTCTCATTTTCCCCGGTGTGGATCTTCCCGAAGCGATCGAACTGTGGCGCGTTGCTTTGGGATGGCAAAGAATAGTTTTCTACCAATAACAGAGAACAGCGTTTGATAATATCATCTCCACTGCGTGCTTCAATTAGCAACTTCGTTTCCGCTGTATCGGCTGGCAGTTCATAAATACCTGCTGCTTCCGTGCAATCTAACAGCTTATTATTGCCAAATACTTTTATTGATTCATTGGCACCTTGCAGAACCAATTTCGGCGGGGCAAACTTAAAGAATTTATTGCCTCTTTCCAGGCGGATTCCCCCAGCTAACTCTAGCCGTACATTAGTCGGTAAAGCTAAGATTGGGTATTTTTGTTTAATCAGCTCGTCACTGCAAGCAGCCTGCGCTTTGAAAAAGTGCCACCCACTGGGCAAACCATCTATTATTTGCAATTTTTCAAAGCCTTGACAGCTCGATTCTCCCCATCTTGTCAGCAATTCCAAACACTCTTGATGAGCAGCTAAATAAAATGGCTTTTGAGTGGGCAACTGCCGCACTTCCACAATACCTGGCAATCCCTGACTGTCTCCATTAACGAATACTCGAATGGGCGATGCTGGCAGCCTAAAACACCATTTAGAGTCAGCCGATCGCACTTGCAAACCTTTCAACCAATCAAACTCACAACCAACCAGCGGTTTTCCGTCTGACTCACATATTAGAGGTGAAGACAAACCCCCACTATCTTCGTAACAGGAAAAAGCTTGAGAATTGTCTTCTAAAAATAACAGCAAATCCTCTTCAGTAAATTCGTGTTTGGTACTGCAACGCAAGCTTAGGCTAGCGCGTTTGGCAATTGAATCGAGTTTGCAGCACAATCTCAAGATTCCGTAAATCTGCGTCTTACCTGAATCTTCAGCAGTTCCATCCCAATCGCGCAATTCATCAATAATCCATTCGAGCAATGCTTGGCGCAGTTCGTCGCTGTCTCTGGTTTCTTTTAATAAGCTTAAAGTCCGTTCTCGCAGTTGTTTGCGCCCGTGCTTGACTAACAAAAGTGCGATCGCCCCCTCAGCGGGATATGAAATAGGATCTAAGTCAGCAGCGGCAAAAATAGCCGGGAGTGCGCGCCGTTCTTCCTCAGTCAGAAGAGTTTGTGCAAGCGGCAATCCAATGTGATTTCTCTTGCCAATGCTGGTGCTGTTGAAGATACCCAATTCGCCAGATTTATCTTGATTAGACCATTTTTCTAAATCTTCCCAGAGTTCCGACATCCGGTTAAATGAAGGATACTGCCCTGTGGTAGGTTCTTCGCCTAGTAATGTTCGCAAGCGCGGATAGTAAGAATGGGCGGCAAAAGTTCCTTCAATACCGGCTGCTAAGACAAAGAGCGCTAAATAAGCGATATAAGGCGGATAGTCTAATTCTCGCTGCTGCCAATTATCCCGGCTTTGTAAGGCTTTCACGCACAAACCCTGCCTTGTCACCCCAGGAGGCCCCGTTTTGATAGCTGCAATAAAATCTGAGAAATCAGCACCCCTTTCTTGACCAATATCCGTTATTAGTTTCTCTGTGACATACAGGTGAACGGTACTGCCCGCCATTTCCGGTTTAAAGAAATGAGCTGCAATTGAATTATTCCAACTTAAATAATCCATTTTTATGTTTTATATAATTTTTGACGGCAATTGGTAATTTTAAGTATTATAACGTTATTTGCCAAGCAAGCGATTGCAAAATCCGCATTTAATACCCTTTTTTAGCGATGCTTATCAAATCCTCTAAATACTGCCGTATAAGTAACAAAAATCGAGTTAATGTCGGTGAAGTTACTGAGTTAAACTATGATGTATTGAGAAAATTTAATAAATTAATGACAGATAAGATCGATCGACCATTAGCAACAGTAATACTCGCGATCAGTGCTGACGGTAAAATTGCCGATGCAGTGCGATCGCCCGCGAGATTCGGTTCTGCCAACGACAAAGCCCACCTCGAACAGCAAGTAGCAGCAAGTGACGCGGTTTTGTTCGGCAACGGCACTTTACAGGCCTATGGGACGACGATGAGAGTGATTTCGCCGGAATTGCTCAAACAGAGGGAACTGCAAGGGAAGCCACCACAACCGGTGCAAATTGTGTGTTCGCGATCGTCCCAATTTGACCCAAATTTGCGATTTTTCCAACAACCGGTGCCTCGCTGGCTGCTGACGGGGCAAGACAGTAAGGAAACGGCATTGCCGTCTCCTCTCAAGAACGGGCAAGATGCCCGTTCCACAAGAGATGAATTTTCTTGTGGAACAGGCATCTTGCCTGTTCATAAAAGGCTTATTGACAAGGGTGCAACATCTCAATTCGATCGAATTATCTATGCGAAAACCGCAGGTGGAGAGATTGATTGGATTGATGCGTTTCAACAGTTAGCAAACTTCGGTATCAAACGCTTGGCGATTCTGGGCGGGGGAAAACTCGTAGCCTCTGTGCTGGCTGCGGGCTTGGTAGACGAACTTTGGCTGACGGTGTGCCCGTTAATTTTGGGCGGGGCGGATGCACCGACACCTGTGGAGGGAGAGGGTTTTTTGGCTGATTTAGCTCCGAAATTGCAGCTTTTGGCGGTTAAACAGGTGGGACAAGAGGTATTTTTGCATTATAGATTCGGGGCGGGCTAGAAGCCCAACCCCTACTCCCCACAACACTTGTGTGGCACAGGCATCTTGCCTGTGGCGGGCTAGAAGCCCAACCCCTACTCCCCACAACACTTGTGTGGCACAGGCATCTTGCCTGTGGCGGGCTAGAAGCCCAACCCCTACTCCCCACAACACTTGTGT
>NZ_JAUBTU010000065.1:0-13547 GCF_036705085.1 Microcoleus sp. B6-A1 | reverse complement strand
CACAACACTTGTGTGGCACAGGCATCTTGCCTGTGGCGGGCTAGAAGCCCAACCCCTACTCCCCACAACACTTGTGTAGCACAGGCATCTTGCCTGTGGCGAGTAATTACACAAGCAGGGGAAATTATATTAACTTAAATGAAGTTCGATCGCTCTACGCTCAAATCTCCCTATGCTGAAACAGCCAAAACCTCAATATTCTGTAGCCTGGATTAGCAAAATAGGCGAAATCCCGCAAGCGTCGTGGGATGCCTTGGCGATGCCACTAAAAACTCCATTTCTGGAATGGGATTGGCTTAACAATCTCGAAGTATCGGGCAGTGCGACAGGTAAAACCGGTTGGCTACCGCATCACTTGACTGTGTGGCGAGACAAACAGTTGATTGCTTGCGCGCCACTTTATGTCAAAAGCCACAGCTACGGCGAATTTGTATTCGACAATCAGTGGGCCGATTTAGCTCAACGTTTGGGCATTAAATATTATCCGAAATTGATGGGAATGACGCCGTTTACTCCGGCTGAAGGCTATCGGTTTTTGATTGCCGAGGGGGAAGATGAAGACGAATTAACCGGAGTAATGGTAAGCGCGATCGACCATTTTTGCGATCGCCACAATATCTCCGGCTGCAATTTCCTTTATGTCGATCCCGAATGGCGCGAAAGAATGGAACGCCACGGTTTCAGCAGTTGGCTGCACCACAGCTATATTTGGCAAAATCAAGGCTATCAAAATTTTGACAATTATTTAGGCGCATTTAATGCCAACCAGCGCCGCAATATCAAACGCGAACGCAAAGCAGTTGATCAAGCTGGTTTGTTGGTAAAAACGCTGACGGGCGATGAAATTCCCCAAGCCATGTTTGCTCAAATGTATGCTTTTTATGAGAATACTTGCGACAAATTTGGTTGGTGGGGAAGCAAGTATCTGACTAAGCGATTTTTTGAACAGTTGCACCACAATTATCGCGATCGAGTTTTATTTGTAGGCGCCTACGATAAGGAAGATGACAGACAGCCGGTGGGTATGTCTTTTTGTTTGTATAAGGGCGATCGACTGTACGGGCGTTATTGGGGAAGTTTGCAGGAAATCGACTGCTTGCACTTCGATGCTTGTTACTATACGCCGATCGAATGGGCGATCGATCGGGGCATCCAAAGCTTCGATCCCGGTGCCGGCGGGCGGCACAAAAAACGGCGCGGCTTTCCAGCTACGCCAAATTATAGTTTGCACCGATTTTATAACAACCGTCTGGCCCAAATTCTCAAGTCTTATATCGGTCAAATCAACGAAAGAGAACAGCAAGAAATTGATGCAGTCAACGAGGATTTACCTTTTACTAAGTTACCTCCTTTGTTACTCGGCGAGTGACGGTTGACTGGGAATTGGGAATTGTAAATTAGTAACAGCCCATCGGTGTCAACCTAATACTAAAACCCTGTGTATATCTCGTTTGTATCGAAGTTTCGCTCCCCCTAAATCCCCCTTAAGAAGGGGAGTAGGGGTTGAGTTTGAATGCTCTTCCCCCTTTATTAATGGGAGTTAGAGGGGACGTAAGAATACTCTTGTCCCCCCCTTATTAAGGGGGGTTAGGGGGGATCGAAACTCCACTATAAACGATATTTATTATGGATTTTAGTCTTAAGCTGACACGAATGGTAACAGTCAACAGTCAACAGTCAACAGTCAACAGTTAAACTAATTCAAAATTACCTTGCCATCTTCCTGAATTTGCAGCGATTTTGTATCAGCGTCCAACTCAGTTGTGGCGCCGAAACTGACTTGCAACATTCCCGGCATCGCGGTTGCTTGGGGGCGAACCAGCAGCAATCCGCCGTCGGGGCGCTGGTAAGTGAGGGTGATTGGGACTTGGATGCTTTTAAGCAAAATTTCCGATTGTTCCCCCAGAGTGCGCTGCTGGGTGACGCCTACGATTTGATAATTGATGACAGCATTGGTGGTATTCACCAGTTTAATTACTATCATGCCTTCGGCTGGCGTAACTCGCGCACTCGGCATGGGGAAGCGGGCAGGCGCGTCTGTTGGTGTAGAGGGCATCCCGCTGAGGCCCGGACTCGCAGCCGGAGTTGGTTGGCTGACGGGTTCTTCAGTGGCTGCGGGAGTCTCTGAGGGAGTCTCTGCGGGTTGGGAAACGGGTTTTCCTTGTTGGGGCGGGGGGCCGCCGGCGTGGGAAAGTGTTGCGAGACTAACGAGTAAACCTCCGCAGGTGGCTGCTAGCAAGCTGATTTTTTTTAACGGTAGATTGTGGCGAAACATAAATAACTCCTCACAAGTTCGATCGAGGTTTTCCAACAACGTTTATGTTAATCTATGGCGTAAATGAATTTTAATAGCTGGGTTTGGGCGCGAGGTAGGAAGAATAAGGGTTTGAGGGATAGATTTTTTTTAAACTGCAGAGGGCCCAGAGGGCGCAGAGGAAGAGAGGAAGAGGGGAAGTTTTAAAGGCGGAATTGTTCTGATTTGTGGGCGGGGAGGGTGACGGTAACGGCGGTACCTCGATCGATTTGGCTGTCAATGCGGATTTGGCCACGGTGATTTTCGACAATTGCTTTGGCGATGGCTAATCCTAAACCGGAACCAGCGGCGCTGCGATGGGTGCGGGCGGGATCTGCGCGGTAGAATCGATCAAACAAATGCGGCAGGGCTTCTGCGGAAATTCCGATGCCGGTGTCTGTTACTTTGATTTGCAGCGCTGGATTTAAGATCGGCGAATTTCTTTTGTGTTTACCTACGAGTTGCAATTCTACTTCAATTTCGCCGCCAGAGGGCGTGTACTGCACGGCGTTGCTGACGATATTGGTAAACAGTCGGGCTAGTTGATCCCAGTCACCCAACAGTGTAAAGTTGTCCTCAGCGTTGGGCAGATCGACAATTTCCAAAGAAAGAGAGAGATTTTGGGTAGTGGCGATCGCCTGTTGTTCTTCAATTACCTCCATCAGCAAAGCATCGAGGGGAACATCAATCCACTGCTGCTGGACGATGCCGCTATCTTGTCTGGCTAAAAACAGCAAATCGTCAACCAAGCGCCCCAAACGGCGGGTGAGGCGTTCGATAACTTGTAGCTGTTGGTGTTGCTGCGGTTCGATATCCGGTTCCGCCAAAGCTACTTGGACGTTTGTTTGAATAGTGGCGATCGGATTTCTGAGTTCGTGAGAAGCATCAGCAGTAAACTGTTTGAGACGCCCGTAAGACTCCCGAATCGGTGCCATCGCCAATCCCGACAGCAGCCAGCCAATAGCCGCCACGCAAATTAGAGTTAAACCCGCGCCCAAAATCAAATCGAGAATTAATTGGCGGATGGGTTTTGTCACTTCAAACCAAGGATGGCTGACTCGCAAATATCCCAGAACTTGGCGGCCGATTTGTACTCGCTGCGTTACTTGTCTGAGGGAATAGTTTTGAGTTGTCCGAATGCTAATTGGTTTGGTAGAAACACGATTTGTATTTTGTGCAATAGACTTTTCACTACCTAAATTTAGATTTTCCTGCCAACCTGCATTCAAACCGCCATCAAAACCTCTTCTTTCTCCCCTCTGCGCCCTCTGCGCCTCTGCGGTTAAATCCCTCTTCTCTCTTCCCTCTAAAAACCGAAGAGTTTCCATATTCATCCGTGTATTCGCGTTCAAACCCGTGTCGTGCTGTTTTACTATGAGCGAAGTCGAAGGCTCTTGGGCCTGATTTTTACCCTCAAACTGCAACTTATTATTAATTATCCAAACTGTTTCGCCGGTGCGGTTAGCGTGAATGGGAATATTCAGCGGTTCCGATAAAGTAGACCACAGCAATTCGCCCGTAGGACTGAACCATTCTAAATCAATGTGGTCGTCTTCTACTGCATCGGTGCTATCTCGAAAACTCGCTTGAATATTAACTTGCAACTTATTTTTATCTTTGGTATTAGGGAAAGTTAGGGGTTCGATAACGAGAGTTCGCTCTATTACTTCGACAACATGATTGAGGGTGTCATCAATGCGATCGATCAAAGTAGTGCGGACGTAGAAATAGAAACCCGTGGCGAATACAAGTAACAATACAGCAGTAACGGCAGTGTACCAAATAGCGAGGCGGCGGCGGGTAGCTTGAAACATATTGCGAAAAAAATTCGGCAACGGATTGTGTAATGGATTCAAGAGATTTAACTCATATGTTGCACCATTCTCAATTAGCCTTTTCGGAACAGGCAAGATGCCTGTTCCACAAAGAATAGATTTTCTTGTGGAACAGGCATCTTGCCTGTTGCTGACAATGGTGCAACATCTCAGTTTAACCAATTTAATAACTATAACCTTCTTCTTCTCTTCTTCTCTTCCTTCGTGTCCTAGCGCTAACGCGCCTTCGCGGTTCGTTAAAAAAAGCCTTGTTCGCAAATTATCCAAAAAAACTCTAACAACTTTCCATTCTTGATACTTCAGACAGATGTCGAGAGCGCTGTAACCATAGTATTCTAAGCGCGAAAGTTTTTAGGTAAAAGCCTGTGAATAAATTTTTATTTCGAGCCGCGATCGGGCTATTAATGGCATTTTTTGGGGCAATCACCTATTTTACAAACGACGTAGAAAATCCGGTAACAGGAGAAAGACAGCGAGTGCAGCTTTCTCCCCGCCAAGAGATAGTTTTGGGATTGCGGGCGCGAGATCAAATGGCCGCCAAGCATGGGGGGCTTTATCCCAGCCAGAGTATTCAGCAGTATCTCGATCGAGTAGGAGCACGAGTAGTCAACGGTTCGGCGGCGAAACAAGCAGGTTATCCGTTTGAATTCCACCTGCTGCGAGATGCCCAAACTGTCAATGCTTTTGCTTTACCGGGGGGACAAGTTTTCATTACTGCGGGGCTCCTGGGGCGGCTGAATTCCGAGGCTCAGTTGGCTGCTATACTGGGGCACGAAAGCGGTCACGTTGTGGCCCGCCACGGTGCGGAACACTTGGCAAAACAGCAGTTGGGCAGGTCTTTGGTAACGGCGGTTGGGGTGGCTACTAGCGACGAGCGCGGGGGCGGTCAGCAGGCAGCCTTAATTGCTCAAGCTGTCAATCAAGTTGTTGGTTTGCGGTACGGTAGATCCGATGAACTTGAGAGCGATCGGCTCGGTTTTCGGTTTATGACGGAGGCGGGTTACGATCCTAGAGGAATTGTTGAGGTAATGCAAATCCTCGGTGCTGCTAGGAAGGGCGAAGCGCCGCCGGAGTTTTTGAGTTCTCACCCAAACCCTGAAAACCGAGTGCAAAAATTGCAAGCTTTAATCGCGCAAAATTTCCCTAACGGCGTTCCCGCTAATTTGGTGTCTGGACGCGAAGAGTTTGCTAAGAATGTGTCGGGCGGTTAGCGATAATTGCATCGGGCTTTACAAAAGTTATTACTATAGGCGGATCTAAGTTCGGCTTTGAGTTGGCACGATCGACTTAATGAGCGATCGAGCAATTGGAAAGTTGAAAACCATGATTGAATCTTGGATGATTATCGGCGGCGTGACTTTCTCAGTCGCCTTCGGCACTCTGTTTTTTAAACTGCGCGATATTAACTGGGCAGTCAAACTTCAAAGGCCGGATTGGATGTTTTTTGAGCCTGCTATTCCGTTAATTTGGACGGTGATTTTTGCTTGCGGGGCCGGCAGCGCTACTTTCGTGTGGGAACAGGAACCCGGTAGTCTCAAAACATGGCTGCTGATGGCTTTGTACTTGCTTTTAGAAATTGTCACAGTTGCTTATATTCCTGCTACTCTCAGAGCCAAAAGTCTCAAAGTAGGGACGATTTTGGGAGGGGCTGGCGAGATTTTGGGAGTTGTGCTGACGTTGGCTGTTTTGCCGATTTCTCAAACCGCCGCTTTGTTACTTTTGCCTTACGCGATTTGGGGTGCGATCGGCACTTATACCACTTGGGAAATGATTCAATTAAACCCAGAAGCTGCATAAATCTTCGGTGTTATTCGGCGCACCCTACACACTATAACGCTCTTCTGTTCTCTTCCTACCCTACCCTTCACCGAACCCCTGCGGGGAACGGGAACGGCTTCGCCGAACGTGTCCTTCGCGGTACGTTAAAAAAAACATTGTTAATAATAGCAAATCCGTGCTAGCGGGTTAACCCACCCGATAAAGTGAGGAAATCCGCTTAACAGTGTTTGGGTATTTGATGAGAAAATAGATGAATAAAACTGCTTTAAATCAAAGGATGACAGTTATCAATGGCTATTAAAGACCAGCCCCAACCACCTCGTTTTCGACAAATTAGCAATGTCTTGTTATTGCTCTCAAGTTTGTTTTTGCTGGCAAACATCTTTTTACCCAATTTGTTCGGCCCCCAAATTCCGCAAGTGCCTTACAGCTTGTTCGTCCATCAAGTACAAGAACAAGATGTAGTGCGAGCTTCGGTAGGTCAAAATGAAATTCGCTACCAACTCAAAGGTGAAGGCGACAAACCCGGTCAAGTGCTGTCAACTACGCCGATTTTTGACCTGGAACTTCCTAAACTTTTGCAAGAAAAAGGCGTTGAATTTGCTGCCACTCCCCCTTCTAAAAATGGCTGGATCGGAAGCGTTTTAAGCTGGGTGGTTCCGCCGCTGATTTTTGTGGCGATTTTTCAATTTTTCATGAACAGGCAGGGCGGCGGGCCACAGGGCGCGCTCTCGATCGGCAAAAGCAAAGCTAAGGTCTATGTAGAAGGCGAATCAGCGAAAATTACTTTTGCTGATGTGGCTGGAGTGGAAGAGGCGAAAACTGAATTAGTCGAAGTTGTTGAATTTCTGAAAACTCCTGACAGATTTACGGCAATTGGCGCGAGAATTCCGAAAGGCGTGCTGTTAGTCGGGCCTCCGGGAACTGGCAAAACGCTGTTAGCAAAAGCAGTGGCTGGTGAAGCTGGCGTGCCGTTTTTTAGCATCTCCGGTTCGGAGTTTGTGGAACTGTTTGTAGGTGTTGGTTCTGCAAGAGTTAGAGATTTATTCGAGCAGGCTAAGAAACAGGCTCCTTGTATTATTTTCATTGATGAATTGGACGCGATCGGCAAATCTCGTAGCAGTAACGCTAGCTTCGGTGGGAATGACGAACGCGAACAAACTCTCAATCAATTATTAACTGAAATGGACGGTTTTGCGGCGGGCAATACTACGGTAATTGTGCTGGCTGCAACTAACCGCCCGGAAAGTTTGGATGCTGCTTTGTTGCGCCCTGGCCGTTTCGATCGCCAAGTTTTAGTCGATCGCCCCGATTTATCTGGCCGCGAAGAAATTTTGAACATTCACTCTCAAAAAGTGAAGTTGGGCCCGGATATTGACTTGAAGGCCGTGGCCGCTCGCACCCCCGGTTTTTCGGGCGCAGATTTGGCAAATTTGGTCAATGAAGCTGCTTTGTTGGCGGCCCGCAACAAACGACTAACTGTAGCGCAGGAAGACTTTTTTGAGGCGTTTGAGCGCGTTGTGGCCGGCTTGGAAAAGAAAAGCCGGGTACTCAATGAAAAAGAGAAAAAGATTGTGGCTTACCACGAAGTCGGGCACGCGATGGTGGGTGCTGCGATGACTGGCGGCGGCGAAGTGTCAAAAATCTCGATCGTCCCTCGCGGTATGGCTGCTTTGGGTTATACTTTGCAGTTACCGACTGAAGACCGTTTCTTGTTGGATGAGTCGGAATTGCGGGGTCAAATTGCGACTTTGCTGGGCGGGCGATCGGCTGAGGAAGTCGTGTTTGGTAGCATTACTACTGGCGCTTCAAATGACTTGCAAAGGGCGACTGATTTAGCTGAACGGATGGTGACAACTTACGGGATGAGTAAGGTTTTGGGGCCTCTAGCTTACGATCGAGGTCAACAATCAATGTTCCTCAATGACGGTATGGGAAATGCCCGCCGTGCGGTAAGTGCTCAGACTGCTGAGGCGATCGACCAAGAAGTGAAGGAAATTGTCGAAACTGCACATCAGCAAGCTTTGGATATTCTGAAAGCAAATCGGGAATTGTTGGAAACAATTACGCAGACACTGTTAGAAACTGAGGTGGTGGAAGGTGATGCACTTCGCGAATTCCTCGGTCAAGTGCGGCCTTTAGATAAGGTTGCGGCTTCAGTTTAATACGGTTTAATTAAACCGCCGATGAACGCAGATGATTCCAAATCATCTGCGTTTTGCGATCGCACTCCACGATGAGCCGACTGAAACAGACAACGGCAAACGGACAAACGCGCGTTTGTGCGATCGCAAGTAATTGTATTAAGGGAGAGCAATTACAGGGCGCTCTCCCTGATACTCAAATTTCTTCTTATTCGTTTTTCCCTCGTACCACAGCGAGCATTATAAACAAACAGAAACCCGGCTGCTTCAAAACACCGGGCTTCTAAATATTGTTGCTGCATTTTCGATCGATCAAACTCCGTTTATGTAAGCCATAACTGGAGTACCTTGCTGCTGCTGCGCGATTTCCAAAAGACGTTGAATGCGCTCCTCTGTCGGCGGGTGAGTGCGGAAAAGTGACTGCAAACCTTTAGTCGAAAAAGGATTCACAATCAGCAGCGGCGACATCGCAGGATTGCCGTGCATGGGAATTTCATGACCCAGTTTCTCCAATTTCTGCAGCGCGTTTGCTAAGCCGATCGGGTTATTGGTAATTTCCACCGCACCGCTGTCGGCTGCAAATTCCCTCGTCCGAGAAATCGCCAATTGAATTACGGTTGCTGATAGCGGTGCTAAAATGATTAAAAACAGCAAACCAAACGGATTCGGGCCTTGTCTGCTATCCCGCGTTACCGGGCCGTAAAGCGCTCCAAAAGTCAGAATTCGCCCGACAAATGTAATCGCGCCGGCAATTGTGCCTGCAACTGCTTGAGTGAGGGTGTCGCGGTTGCGGATGTGCGTGAGTTCGTGCGCTAAAACCCCTTCCAATTCTTCGCGAGAAAGCAGCTTGATGATGCCTTCAGTAACTGCTATTGTTGCGTGTTCCGGGTCTCTTCCTGTGGCGAATGCGTTGGGAGATTGAGTGGGAACTAGAAATATTTTAGGCACCGGAATTTGGGCTTTTTCACTCAGCGAGGCTACCATATCGTAGATTTCGGGTGCTTCGCTGCGGGCGATCGGCTGAGCGCGGTAAGCCATTAACGCTGCCGTGTCGGAATAGTACCAAGAGCTAAAACTTGAGAAGGCGGCTAGCGCTAAACCGATGTAAAGTCCTTGCTCGTTGCCGATTAAATAATAACTTCCTAAAACGAGAAGGCCGCTTAGGAGTCCTAAGAGAGCGGCTGTTCTGAGTTGATTTGTTCCTAACATGGCGGGTTGAGGGCGATCGCTATTTTGATATTTTTGAGCTTGTAATTAGATTTTCATAGTTGCGGGCGATCGCGCCTCTATCTGCCGAAATAACCGCTACCGCCAATAGTAGTATTTCAAGTTTTCAGTCAGAAACTGGGAATGCCTTGGGAGGCTCTCTCACCTGCTCTCAAGAGGCGGTTGAGCCGCAGGATATGACATTTCCCGGCTCTGCTTGGAAACGAGATTAAACGATAGAACCATTCTAAATACCCTTTGACTGCAATTACGGTATAATTGGTGAATATTAGATAGTAAAGATTCCAAATAAATCATGACTCTCGATATAGAGATTTTTCAAACTGTCGTCAAAATGCCAGAATCTCTCAAACAAGAGATATTGCATTATGCAAAATATTTACTTGAAAAACACGCAAAAACTGAATCATCTCAAGAACAACTTGAACAACCTCATGGTTATGGTAGTTGGGCAGGTAAGATTGTTATGTCTGATGATTTCGATGAGCCTCTGGAAGATTTAAAGGAATATATGTAACATGGAATCCCTTTTAGATACTCATGCCTTTCTGTGGTATTTGCTTGGCGATTCCAATCTAGGTAGTAAAGCAAAAGAAGCTATCGATACTAAAACAGGTTTGTACTTTAGTATGGCCAGCCTTTGGGAAATCTCTATTAAAATCAATGTCGGTAAGCTTCAACTGAATCGACCATTTGAAGACCTGCCGAAGGAATTGCAATACATTAACGCTCAAATTCTACCAATTACACTTGAAGACACTGAGATTTACGCAGGTCTTCCTCTGCATCATCGAGATCCCTTCGATCGCATTCTGGTAGCACAGACGATGAATCATTCGCTGGTTTTGATTAGTCGCGATGAGGCTTTTGATGCTTATCCAATTCAGCGAGTTTGGTCATGAAGAAGACAAAAATTTTATAAGGAACTCCACCTAACAAAAGAGAATAGCCAGATACCTGACTTGTTTAAGAAGTACGGTATCTGGCTATTCGGTTGAATTCTCCAACCCTAAACCGCTTGCACTTGCTTTTCCTCAACAGGAACAGGTTCTTGATATACAGTTTGAGACTCATTAGCCAAAAAGTCAGCCAATTGAGCTTCAATTTCATCCCGCACAATTTGGCGGTATTCCAGAAAATGCTCGTTGTGAGCACACACAGTCAAATAATGATCCCAAACCGCAGGATTGCGTTTGAGAATGCTGAACAAATGATGCCAGAACTTCCACCGAGTTTTGCGCTTGACTCCCTGACGCCACACCACAGTTAACAGTGCTCGCAAGTCGATCCAACTGGGAACTCTTGCAGGTATCTTTGCTGTGGGTGCACCTAACATTAAGAAATGGCGATAAGTCCGGTCTAAATATTTCTCAGCATCGTACACTTCGCAGAATGCCTCGACATATTCGCGGGCAATATCTTCGAGAGGCCGCGTCGGAATGAAGTTCATCAAAGTAGTCTGGTTGAGATTGCCCGATTTGTCGCGCAACCGCCCTTCTTTTGCTAGTCTGTGAGACAATGCCGTGTGTGGCAAAGCTTGCAGCATTCCAAACGTTGTGCTCGGAATGGCTGCTGCTTCGGCAAACTGGACAATCCGCTGACCGGCACCGGGTTTTTCGCCGTCAAATCCGATGATAAATCCGGCCATTACTCGCAAACCGGATTTTGCAATTAACTCTACGGATTCGATCAGGGAATTTCGGGTATTTTGGAATTTTTTCGTCATTTGCAGGCTTTCTTCGTCGGGAGTTTCAATCCCTAGAAACACTGCATTAAAATTGCAAGCAACCATCATGTCCATCAATTCTTGGTCTTGGGCTAAATCGATGGATGCTTCGGTGTTGAAAGTAAACGGAAATTTGTGTTCTTCTTGCCAAACTTTTAAGTCTTTTAGCAACAGTTTGACGCTGCGTTTGTTGCCGATAAAGTTGTCGTCTACCATGAACACGCCGCGTCGCCAGCCCAAGTTGTAGAGATAGTCTAATTCTGCTATCAATTGTTGAGGGTTTTTGGTGCGGGGTTTGCGACCGTAGAGCACGATAATGTCGCAGAATTCGCACTGGAAAGGACAGCCTCTGGAAAATTGAATCGACATCGAGTCGTAGGCGTCTAATTCCAGCAAGTCGAAGCGGGGGACAGGGGTTGTGGTAACATCGGGTTTTACGCCGTCCGATCGATAAATTCCGCTTTTTTCGCCACGCCCGATTGCTTCGACAAACATCGGTAAGGTGATTTCGCCTTCGTCGAGAATCAGGTAATCTATGCCCGCTGCTTGAGGTTCTTCTGGTACGGAAGTGGGGTAGGGGCCGCCGCAAGCTACGGATTTACCGCGCCGTTTTGCTTCGCGAATTATGTCTAGCAAATCTTCTTTTTGGACAATCATTGCGGAGAGAATAACGAGCTCTGCCCATTCCCATTCTGCTTCGGTGATTTGTCTGATATTGCGATCGACTAACTTAAATTCCCATTCTTGGGGTAAAATAGCTGCTACCGTTACCAAACCCAGCGGTGGCAGCAGCACTTTACGATCGACTAATTCTAGGATTTTCTCGTAAGACCAAAATGTTTTCGGAAACAGCGGGTAAACTAGAAGAACTCGCATTATATGTTAAACCTCACATCAGTAAACAACTTGCGATCGGGCTGGCGTGTTTGAGAGTTCGATCGACTCTCAAGACTTCATGTTAAGGCTAAAATTACGATCTTGCACTCGATCGAATATCTGGCGATGGGTCACACCCCCTAAGCCACACACAATGAGCGCAATTTTTAGCTTGCAGTTCCCTGTTAAAGTGTGCAAATGCTGATATCTTATCGTATTTGACCCTTAATTGACGATAATCGCATTTAAAAAGCATGGGACTAAGGCAAAAAAGAATTTGAAACACTAGACTTGAATAGCATAAAGAATTAGGGACGGGCTAGAAGCCCATCCCACAAATTGTTTTTCTTGTGGGATGGGATTTGAGAAGCGCAAAAATAATTAGGGACGGGCTAGAAGCCCATCCCACAATCTTTCTTGTGGGATGGGCTTCTAGCCCGTCCGATTATTGGTGCGGAGTGTACGGACTACTTTTTATTTTTATCGGGAATCCCGCTAGTTCTTAACATATCTGCCACTGTGCCGCAGTAACTCGGCATTCCTATGCTTTCGGGATTCACAAGATTTTGATAGGTAAAATGGCGGTAGCTGATGCAAAATCTATCCCAAGCAGCCACCTGAATTCGGAACAGCCAAATAAAGAAATCGGCCAGCCAAGGTGACAGAGTTATCCGAAAAAATATCTTTTTATTCAAATACTCGCAAGCTTGTTCTACCACTTCGTTAGCTGTAATCGCCGGATTTCCTAGCACAAAATGTCGCGGTTCCTCGGAAGCAGGCGGATGTTCAACTAAATAATTAACTACTTTAGCAATATCTGCGCCGTGGATGAAGTGAAAACTGCCATCTGCCTTAAACCAGCGAATCAAACCAATCCATTTTGCGACAAGTGGCAGGCCAGATGACAAGTGAGAGACTGGTTTTTCGGCGTCTCCTCCCAATACTAATGTTGGGTAAAGTGCCGTAATAGGAGGCACATTGGTCAAAGCTGACAAATGCACCATGCAGTTATATTTTGAGCTAATATAATCTGTCCCCAGTTCCCCGGCTTCTTTGAGCAAATTGTTGTCTCTACCGAGAATACTGGCCGTTGAAAAATAAATTACTTGTTGGCAACTCTGTGGCGAAAGTAGTTGAATTAGCTGGAGAGTTTTCGTTACGTTAACGTCAAAAACTTCTTGAGTTCCTCCCCAAGCAGTGGCCGCTAAAATTGCGACATTAATTGTTTGCAAAAGTTCGGCGTGTTGCTCGATATCTCGCATATCGCCTTGTAATATATGGATGCCGGGGCGGGCTTTCCAGTCAAATTTTAATTTTTCTGGGTTGCGAACTAATAAGTAAAGTTCGTGGTTTGTTTCTTGAATCAAAGTTTCGGCCATGTAGTGACCGATACAGCCACTTGCACCCGTTATGAAAATTTTTTTGGCGTTCATTTTGCAGAAGGGGAAGGGGGGGACGGCAAGGGGGAGAATAGGGCTGTTTCATTCTCCTGCAATCCGCCAGGGGTTTCAACCCCTGGCGTCGGGCAAAAGTCGGTTGAAACTGAGATGTTGCACCATTCTCAATTACTTGTTTAGGAACAGGCATCTTGCCTGTTCCACAAAGAGTGAATTTTCTTGTGGAACAGGCATCTTGCCTGTTCTTGAGAATGGTGCAAGATGTGAGTT
>NZ_JAUBTU010000064.1:0-41798 GCF_036705085.1 Microcoleus sp. B6-A1 | reverse complement strand
CGTCCTTTTTGGACGGGCGGGACGCCCATCCCACTTTCAAGAGTGGAAGTTATTTAATTCTCATTCCTTACTAAAAAAAACCGGTTCCTACGACAATATTGCGTATAGCAACGAGGCATCTAGGAAGGAACCGGGTTTTTAGCCGTTTGGTGCGTGCAGGAGTGTTAGTGCGATCGACTAAATTTCGACTAAATTTCGACTAAACTATGGTGACGAGAATATCTTGAGCGTGAGTGTCAACTTTCATGGTTTCCCCTTCATAAACCTGAATGATTTTGCCGGTGCCGTCGATGACGAAAGTAACGCGCTTGGCATAATCGCCTTTCTCGACATCGTAAGCTTTGGTAATCGTGCCATCCACATCTGCTAATAGCTGGAAAGGTAAACCGTATTTTTCTGTGAACTTTTGGTGCGATTCTTCGTTGTCGCGGCTGACACCGAGAACTACTATATCTTTTCCCTTGTATTCTTCATGGGCTGCTTTGAAGCTTTGGGCTTGTCTGGTGCAGCCGGGGGTGTCATCTTTGGGGTAGAAATACAGAATTACGGTTTTACCGGCGAATTCGGAGAGGGAGACGGTGTTGCCGTTGGTGTCTTTGGCGGTAAACTGAGGGGCAGCGCACCCAACTGGTAATGTCATAGTTTTGTTTCCCTTGGGATTTACCCAGCTATTTTAGTTGATTTTGTGCTTCGGCGATTGAAAAAGTTATCGGCGATGGAAATCGCTTTTTTTGAACTGGAACTCGAATATGCTACGCTCGTTATTCGAGTTCCAGTTCAAGCAATCACCTTGACTCAAGTCGATTGGCGACGGCGGAAATTCGCAATATCCATCAAAAATACCATACCTTAAAATGCCTTTTACAGCCCAACTCGTCTAACCTGTCCTAAAATATAAGAGACATCCTATATTAATTCCCTACCATGTCGATCGCCGTCATTAAAGAACATATCGAAATCACCCCAGGAATCTGTGGGGGAAAACCCCGTATCGCCGGACATCGCATCCGAGTTCAGGATATAGTTGTTTGGCACGAACAAATGGGAATGTCACCCGACGAAATTCTGTATCACTATCCGAGTATTACTTTATCTGATATCTATGCAGCTTTAGCCTATTATCACGATCGTCGAGATGAAATTCGCTCTGCAATCGAAGCAGATGCAGAATTTGCTCGCCAATTGAAAGCTCAAACCCCATCGCTCTTGCAACAAAAATTAAAAAATCGTCAACATGGCTAAGATAAAATTCCATCTCGAAGAAAATATAACTCTTGCCATAGCGAATGGATTGCGAAGACGTGGAATTGATGTCACCACAACTCCAGAACAAGGAATGATCGGGCAATCCGACGAACAACAATTAGCATTTTCCCTGTCTCAAGAGCGAGTAATTTTTACCCAAGATACGGATTTTTTAAGACTGCATCATGCAGGTTTGTCTCACGCGGGTATTGTTTACTGTCTGCAAACCAGTAAATCGCTTGGGGAAATTTTGCAAGGATTAGTATTAATTTGGGAGGTACTGAATGCTGAAGAAATGAACAATCATTTAGAGTATTTGTAAAAATAGGCGATCGCGTTGACCTGCGGGCGATCGCGTCTTAGATTATCGGTGTGTTTTCCTGATTGTCCCACTAAATAAAAATTAATTTTCCTGTAAAATATGATTGATTTATACACTGTCATTATCAGAAAAAGTGCTGATTATTGGGTTTCTTTGTGTTTAGAAAATGGATTGGTGGGACAAGGCAATACTCCAGAACAATCTATTGATAAACTAAAACAAGCTATTGAGTCATTTTCCGAAGTCTATGAATCAGAGTCTAATGTTTATCTCAACCCTCTTTCTATTAATGAGTTACACGAATTTCTGACTTTAGAAGATGCGGAAGCTTCAGATACTTATGAATTCAGGAAAGTTTATGCCTAAAATAATTAGACTTACAGGACTTACGCAGGGGCCAGAAACCGGGTTTTTTTAGGAAAATACTGAATTACAACCCGCAGATTTGGTAAAAAACCCGGTTTCTTTGGTAGAAGTGCGTCCAGGACTGGATTTAACTAGCATTCTTATACAACAGGCCGCGAACAGGGAGCGACAACAGGTAATCCCTCAGTTTCTCGCTGTGCAACTTCAAAGTTTAATTCTAATAGAAACTTTAAGGAGTCTTGGTTGGCTTTGATATCGTAGGCTTTGCAAACGAGTTCGTCTAATTGAGCGTGGAGTTTGGCAAGTTCGCTGGCGGGTTCATCAAAAAATTGGTTGTATAGTTGGGTAATGCCGCATTGTTTGCGCTCCATATACTCGGTGCGGTAGTCATGGAGAACCTGCATGGCTGCTCGAATTTCGGTTTTAGTTTTTTCTGGGCAATTTTGGGGAAAGGGAAATGTTTCAAAACAGGTGTTGTGAGTGTAACGTGTATCGGCTTTAAGGGTTGAGCTTTGTGCTTTTACCCACTGACGATGCAGATTTGAAGTTAGGATGCCAAGAACATAGAAGTCATCTGAAGCCACAGGATGGCAGCTATTTCCATGCAAGTAATTACAATCAGAAATTAAAAATATCGACCACTTTGAAGTTTCTGGGACGGCGAAACAAAAGGGTAAAGTTGCTAGAGCTTTTCGCATTGCTTCATTCGTGCGCTTGAATCGCCACCATTTTTCCCGCATGACGGCTTCTCGATTAGATTCTCGTTGAGGCTTGACGTACTTTTTAACATGATCGAACGGTAGCTGGTAATCACTAACCTCTTCTAAACTGCGATTGTCAAAATCAATAATCCAACGCTCTGGCTTTCCCTGGGGGTTCTGTGCCAGATTCGCACCCGTTGAAAAGAGCTTGAGAACATCTTGATTTTTAGGATCGGCTTTAATCCATTGCTTTACCTCTCTTTCAGTTACAATAAAACCCTTATCATTAGGTTGCACTCCTACGAAACATTGATTTAAGTTGGCTTTAATCTTTACAGCTTGAGAAGCATCGACTTCTGCCTTGAGAGAAGAATTGATATGAGAAACAACTTTATAATCAATACGGCAGGTTAATTCTTTACTCTCAGAAGTTTTGAGCCAATTGACAATACTAATGTGTACTTTCGCTTCACCAGACCAAGGCTGAGTAGAAATTGCATCATAAATACAACCACCATTTTGAATGATGTAGTCTAAAGTAGCTTGACGAGTTTGACCTTGAGAGATGGTGTTTGTTGCGACTAAGCCAACCCGGAAATCTTCCCTTAAGTGATTATGAGCAAGGCGAAACCAGTAGGAACAAAAATCTACTTTACCTTTTACATCAGGAAATTTAGCAAAAATACGATCGACATAATCATCACCAAGGGTTAGTCGCAGACGATTACCACCCAAAAAGGGAGGATTTCCAATAATTACATTAACTTGTTCCCACTCGCAAAACAGAGCATCATCACAGCGGATATTGCGATCGAGATTATCGAGTGGCAATGCTTGCTCTAGTTCCAGTGCCAGGTTCAACTGTACAACATTGAGCAACTGGTTTTCTTCATCTAAGGCTAACTTTTTGGCAAGCATCAGCGTCACTTTTGCCAATTCCACGGCAAAGGGTTTGATGTCAATGCCGTAAAACTGGCTTGTCTTCACCAGCGACATCGTACCTATCGCATTAGCAGCACGAGAGAAATTTTCATGAATTTTAGTTAGCAATTGTGCCTCTAGTCGCTTCAGTTCCCGATAAGCAACATAGAGAAAATTACCGCTGCCGCAAGCTGGATCGAGAACTTTGAAATCAAGTAATTCTTGCCGCAGTGCCAACAAATTTTTGAGCGTCTTCGCAGCTTCAATCCGTTCTCGCCACGGGCGTATAATCGTAGGCAAAACCACTTTTTGAATATCGGCCTCGCTGGTATAGTGCGCTCCCAAGGCATGACGTTCCTCTTTGCCCATACTGGACTCAAACAACGCGCCAAAAATCGCCGGTTCTACCTTTGACCACCGTTCCTTTGCTGCCTCTAATAGCAGATCGATTTCGCTGCGAGTCAGGGCGATGGGTTCAACAACTGAGAAGATGCCGCCATTAAAATAGGATACATCTCGATAGCGGCTGTCTTTAGGTGCGGGGCGATCGCTTCCCATTTGCCGAAACAATCCCCCAATTAAATCATAAGAACTCTCTCGATTGGTCTTGCAAATATCTAAAAATTCCGTGAATAAACCTCTAGGCAATAAATCGATATCTTCAGCAAACAATGCTACTACACACTGAAGGATAAACCTTTGAGCGGTTTCTACTTTTTCTCCTCGCTCTACTAACCGATTAAAAACTAGAGCAACTTTGTCAGCGGCAGTTCGCGTTACATCAATTTGGTTGTTATTGAATAAAGGCTGGCGATTTTCGGGAAAAAGAAAGTTTAAGGCTGTGAAGCGATGGGGTAACTCTTCGAGATTTACGCGGTCTACAGGTTCCCGCAGTTGCAAATCGAAGTCATAAATCCAAAATTCATCAAAGTTGCAAAGAACCACATATTTGGGACGTTGGGGCACTAGCTCCAGCCAGTATTCAAAGGCTTGTTGATAGTGCTTTTCCAGTTTTTCGCCCCGTTTTTTCATCTCCAGCAACAACCTGGGCCGCCACAGCAAATCGGCAAATTTCGTAGTTTTGCCTTTCGCCTTTACTCGAAATTCTAGTTCGGCTCCCGCTTCCTTGTAGCCTAGATGACCGAAGGCTTGAAACAGGCGCTCGCAGAATACCTGTGCCTCGCCTTTTTCGTCTCCCTTCAAAGTACGAACGTATTCAATAAACCTGTTGATATTATTTAGTGTATCTGTCATAATAAGTAAACTAAATAAATTGTGTAATTCTTGTAGGGGCAAACCCCCCGTGGTTGCCCCGATCGGTCGGGGGTAGGCACGGGGGCACTACCCCTACCAATATGTATGATTGATTTAGATTCGTGATATCTGTAACAATTAAAAATATAGTACCTGTTCAGAGGTTTTTTGAATGACTTTTATCCCATCTGAAGCGTTTAAATCTATTAGTTATCCCGATCGCACTGTCAAAAGAGCCGATCGCGCCGTCCGCTGTTCCCCTTTTCAATTACACTTCTTCCAGACCATCCGCGATAACAGTGTTTTCCTAAGTGCGATCGCCTCAAATTCCGGTGTCGAAAGCGGCTACACCCGATCGCCCGTATCCGAACTCGTAGCCGAAAACTCCCTACTCTGGCTGATTCAAGTCGGCGTGTTGCGGCGGGAAGTAGACGGACAAGGGATTACCGACAGTTTTCGCCTCACGCCCCTAGGCCGCCAACTCGTGGAAAAATGGGAACAGGAAGGACAGGGGGTGCCGGCCGCGTCATTGTGCGATCGTATGGGAAATGCCGTTAGCCGCGGGTTGGGAGTATTTCTATAACCGGAATGGCGGCTAATAAGTGGTTGAACCTTAAAATTTAAGCTTTTGGGCGGGCAAGATGCCCAACCCCTACTCCCCACAAGAGTTTGAAGAAATCCACCCCACAAGCAAATTTACTCTTTGTGGAACAGGCATCTTGCCTGTTCTTGAGAGAGGTGAGGATAAATTAAATGCCCGATCGCTTAACTAATACAAATTAAACTTAAATCCAATTAAAATAATGGTTCAAACCGCTTCTAAACCTTTGACTCTCAATGAATTTCTCCAACTGTCGGAAACCAAACCCGCCAGCGAATTCATCGATGGTCAAATTATCCAAAAACCTATGCCCCAAGGAAAACACAGCACTATTCAAAGCGATTTGGGTGCTGACATTAACCGGGTACTCAAACCCCAACGCATCGCCCGCGCCTATTCAGAATTGCGCTGTACCTTTGGCGGTCGATCGACAGTACCGGATCTTGCAGTCTTTACCGGGGAACGCATTCCCCGCGACGAAAACGGCGAAGTAGCCAACACTTTCGCCATCGCCCCCGACTGGACAATCGAAATTCTTTCCCCCGACCAAAGTCAAACTAAAGTCGTCCGCAACATTCTCCACAGTCTCGGCCACGGAACCCAGATGGGCTGGTTGATTGACCCGGAAGAAGAACTGGTATTTGTCTATTTTGCCGATCGCACCTTAGCAGTTTTTGAAGAACCGGGCGATCGCATCCCCGTTCCAAGCTTTGCCGAATCCTTCAATCTCACCGTGGGTGAAATGTTCAGTTGGCTGACTCAGTAGCGCTACCTCGGTTTGTTTAGGAATGATTTAACCGCAGAGGGCGCAGAGGGCGCAGAGGAAGAGAAGAGAGAGAGTTCTACGGATTTGGTTCGATCTAATGTGCGGTCGATCGCTTATACTAAAATATCTGGTTGTCAGCTCTTCAATGACGAGAGATGACTAAAGTGGTCACTACAAACTTGATTGTCAGGAACTCAGGGCTAAAGCCACTGAGCTTGTAAGAAATTACAAGCTGTTCTGACCAGACCCCTCTCAGGAGGAGGCGTTATTCAGGTCACGACACTCCTTGAGTGCGACGCCAGTTTTCCGCTCTGTCATCTGCAATTAAACAGTTTTAAAGTCACTGAAACAGTGTTGCAGGTCTAACAAGCCTTTATAACCAGGTCGAGGCGAACATTACCCCGCAAGGGAGGAAGGAGACAACTGTATCTCCATTGGAGGGGCAACCATACCCCTCTAACCCCGAAAGGGGATTCAAGGCGGTTGAAACCGCCGAGTCGTTTTCCTCTCAGGTCTAAAGACTCTGAGTTTCCCACTTACCGAATATTTTTTATGATTATTTAACCGGACTTGATCTCATCTTTCAAATAACCGCTAACTACTAACAACTAACTACATAAAACGTTTCTCAAAAATGGAAGCTAAATCTTACAAAGACACGGTAAACCTGCCCAAAACCAAGTTTGATATGCGCGCCAACGCCGTCAAACGGGAACCAGAATTGCAACAATTTTGGGCAGATCAAGAAATCTACGATCGCCTTTCGGAAAATAACCCAGGCGATTTGTTCATCCTCCACGACGGGCCACCCTACGCCAACGGACAACTCCACATCGGCCACGCCCTCAACAAAATCCTCAAAGACTTTATCAACCGCTACCAAATGCTGCGCGGCAAAAAGGTTCGCTACGTGCCGGGTTGGGATTGTCACGGATTGCCGATCGAACTTAAAGTCTTGCAAGATAAGAAGATGAAATCGGAGGAACGGCTAAATCTTACCCCGATCGAACTTCGCCGCAAAGCCGCCGCCTTCGCGCAGCAAACAATGGAACAGCAGCGCGAATCCTTCCAGCGCTACGGCGTTTGGGGCGACTGGGAACACCCGTATTTAACAATGAAACCCGAATACGAAGCCGCTCAAATCGGCGTTTTCGGTCAAATGGTGCTCAAAGGCTACATCTACCGCGGCTTCAAACCGGTTCACTGGAGCCCGAGCTCGAAAACAGCCCTCGCCGAAGCGGAATTGGAATATCCCGAAGGCCACACGTCGCGCAGCATCTACGTCGGCTTTCATGTGAGAAAATTGTCAAAATCTTTGCAGTCGAAGCTCAAACGCTATATGCCGAGCCTCTGGGCGGCGATTTGGACGACTACTCCCTGGACAATTCCGGCAAACTTGGCGATCGCCGTCAATCCCGAACTGACTTATGCCGTGGTGGAACCGCCGGCAAATTCCCACATCGCACAACAATTTATGTTAGTAGCTGTCGATGCGGTCGATCGGCTGTCGGCAACTTTTAACACTGAATTAAAAATACTTGCTACCTTCAAAGGCAAAGAATTAGAAGGTTGCAGCTACAAACACCCGCTGTTCGATCGCGAAAGTCCAATTGTTGCCGGCGGTGACTACATTACCGCTGATTCTGGTACGGGATTGGTGCACACCGCACCGGGGCACGGACAAGAAGACTTTATCGTCGGAAAGCGCTGCGGTTTGCCAGTTTTAACCCCCGTAGATGAAAACGGAAATTTCACCGCAGAAGCCGGACAGTTTGCAGGTTTAAATGTCCTCGTAGAGGGCAATGCCGCAGTGATTGATGCCCTTGCCGAAGCAAATTGTTTGATTAAAGAGGAAAGTTACGCTCACTCTTATCCTTACGATTGGCGCACGAAAAAGCCGACCATTTTTCGGGCGACGGAACAGTGGTTTGCGTCCGTTGAAGGGTTCCGAGATGAAGCCTTAAAAGCGATCGCCGAGGTGAATTGGATTCCCGCCCAAGGGGAAAATCGGATTACTGCAATGGTGGGCGATCGATCGGATTGGTGTATTTCTCGCCAGCGGAGTTGGGGCGTTCCCATTCCGGTATTCTACGACGAAGAAACCAACGAACCGCTGCTGAATCAAGAAACGATCGCCCATGTGCAAGCCATCTTTGCCGAACGCGGTTCGGATGCTTGGTGGGAATTATCGATCGAGGAATTGCTGCCGGAATCTTACCGCAACAACGGCCGCACTTACCGCAAGGGAACCGACACGATGGATGTGTGGTTTGACTCCGGTTCTTCCTGGGCCGCAGTTGCCAAAGGGCGATCGGAATTAAACTATCCTGCTGATATTTATTTGGAAGGTTCAGACCAACACCGCGGCTGGTTTCAATCCAGCTTGCTGACCAGTGTAGCAACTAACGGCGTTGCTCCTTACAAAACAGTTTTGACTCACGGTTTTGTACTCGATGAAAAAGGCCGGAAGCAGAGCAAGTCTGAAGGTAATGTCGTCGATCCGGCAGTCGTAATTAAGGAATATGGAGCCGATGTTTTGCGGTTGTGGGTGTCTTCGGTAGATTACTCCGCCGACGTGCCTTTGGGCAAAAACATTCTCAAACAGCAGTCGGATGTTTACCGCAAAATCCGCAATACAGCTAAGTTTTTGCTGGGTAATTTGCACGACTTCGATCCGGCAAAGGATGCCGTTGCTTACGAGGAATTGCCGGAACTAGACCGCTATATGCTGCACAGAATGGGCGAAGTATTTGCGGAAGTCCAAGATGCTTTTGAAAGCTTCCAATTCTCCCGATTTTTCCAAACTGTGCAGAATTTCTGCACGGTGGATTTGTCTAATTTTTACTTGGATATTGCCAAAGACAGACTTTACATCAGCGCGACAGATACCTTTCGCCGTCGCAGTTGTCAGACGGTGATTGCCATTGCTGTGGAGAATTTAGCACGGGCGATCGCACCTGTTTTGTGTCACATGGCTGAGGATATTTGGCAGTACCTTCCCTATCCGACTCCTTACAAGTCCGTGTTTGAAGCCGGCTGGGTGCAAATTGATGCTTCATGGCATAATCCAGAATTGGCTACTCGCTGGCAGTATTTGCGACAAGTGCGGGGCGAAGTTAACAAGGTTTTGGAAAAAGCCCGGATTGAAAAGGCGATCGGTTCTTCTTTGGAAGCTAAGATTTTATTGTACGTTCCTGATGTTGAGAAAAGAGAGCAATTGCAAGCTTTCAATCCCAGCAGCGAAGAATTGGTGGATTATGTGCGATCGCAAAATTCAGTCATAGAGTTAGCTGCAGAGGAGGAAGCAAAAGCAGCACAAGATAAACAGGAAGAACAAGCGGCAAAAGTTGCCAAAGTCTTGACAGAAAATACAATTTATGTTGAGCCGAAAACGATCGCACAAAAGAGCGATCGACCTTCTCAGATAGTAGAGTATTCTGTCCCTGAACTGTCGGCCTCAGATTCTGGGCAAATCTTCGATCGAGCCGCCGAGTTTGTGGCTAATTTGCCTGAATATGCGGGCAACTTTTTCACAGAATACCAACAAGCGCTGGTAACACTTGGGCTGTTAGCCTCTGTGTTAGTAACGGGCAGAGTAACGCTGGCGATTTTGGATACGATGAATCAGATTCCGATGTTGGGAGGCCTCTTTGAAGTCATCGGCATCTTATTTACAATCTGGTTTGCTTTCCGTCACTTGCTGTTTGCGGCCAACCGTCAAGAAATTGCACTACAAATTGATTTGCTGACAGCAGATGTGCTGGGCCAGACAACCGCGATCGTGCTTGCAGAAACAAAGGCGATCGTCCTCGCACCGGCATTAGATACAGCGCTTGTGCTTGTAGAAACAGAGGCGATCGCACAAACAGAAACAGCCCCAGCCGAAAAAGTGTTTGTAGAAACACCCGAAATCCCGCAAGCAGAATTAGTTGCGATCGAACCCAAACCCGAAATTCCTGCTTCCATAGCTGCAGGGCACCATTCTACAATGACCGGCAACGGTGTAGACGAATTGCGGTATTTGTTCATTACTTCGGAAGTGGAACTGGTAGAATCGAATGCAATCCTGCAAGAATTGCCGTACAGTTATCAGTCTCCAGAGTTGGCGATTGGTGTAGTCAAAGCAGACGGGGAAAAGTGCGATCGCTGCTGGAATTACTCGACTCACGTCGGAGAGTCGATCGAACATCCGCTAATTTGCGAACGCTGCGTTTCAGCAGTAGACGGAAAATTCTAACCTAGGATGTGTCAGTAGTTTGTCATTGCGAGTGAAACGAAGCAATCGCTTAATCTTTGCCATTGCTTCGCTTCATATCAAATCCGTTAACATCAGAATTATTCATCTCTCTCTTCTCTTCCTCTGTGTTCTCTGTGTTCTCTGCGGTTCAATCATTCCGATTATTGCAATTATAAAAGCAATGGCTTACAGAGATTTCAAATTAAGCAATATAAGTAAAATATTTGAATTAAAAATTACCGAGTCTTCCCAACTATTCGCTGATGTTCCCGAAATAGAACCCAGCGAATTATTAACAACTATTCTCACAGAAAATATCGATCTCGCTGTTTCAATTAATACCGAAAAAGCCCGATCGGAAATGATTATAGCACCAGTTATAAATTAGGCGCAAATTAAATTATCATATAAGTTTATTTTCTGGAATCGAGTTTAATGTCGATTTAAGTAAAGGACTCAATGGATTTTGCGATTTTTTAATGAGCAATTCTCAGGAACAGTTGTTTATTTCCACTCCCATATTAGCAATTGTAGAGGCAAAAAATGAGAACTTGAAAGCAGGATTAGGTCAGTGTATCGCTGAAATGGTAGCAGCACAATTGTTTAACCAACAAGAAGGTAATGAAATCTCGATTATTTACGGCGCTGTCACAACTGGTACAGTTTGGCAATTTCTCAAACTGGAAAATAACGTGGTTTCGATAGATTTAACCGAGTATTTTATCCGAGATATTGAGAAAATCATCGGAATTTTAATTAAAGCTATGAACGGCTAACGGTGGTGTGCTTATGGCTCACGTTGCAAAAAAAGTGCGAAAAATTTGTCTGCAAGACGTAATACCAAATCTGGCTTAAAAACCCCTTTATTGCTGAAGAGGGGGGGAGGGGGAGAAATTAGCGACCAACATCAAAAAGGGGGTGAGTAACCCGGATTTAGTATAATAAGTTGATACAAGGTTTACAGACACAACCGATCCCGAAAGTTAGTTTGGTTGGTGACGAACCATCCGCCGGATTTGCCATGAAGACCGATCGCAATTTAAATCTAACACAAACAAACTTCCCCCCCCGCTGGCAGCGATTTTTTGGTGAAGCCCGCACCCGGATTCTGATCTGCTACATTTTGTTAATGGCATTCTTCCTGTCCCTTTCTATTCCGGCAATTCGCCAGCGCTTGTTTGCGCTGGTAGATGCCCGGGTTAAAGAGGATTTAGCTGAACAAATAACAATATTTAATGAACGGCTGGCAGCCGCATTAGACGCTAAAAACGGGGCTGTAGAACAGCGATTAAAAAAAAAATACGGCTCTATCAAAACTTACTCGCACCCTGCTAAATTGTTGGCACTCTTAGATATTCACCTTGCCCGGGAAATCACCGAAGACGATACCTTTCTGATCGCTATTGTAGAAGGCGAATTTTATAAAGCCAGTTCCAAAGCACTGCCAAAACTGCTTCGACCGGATTCGGAACTGGTGCAAAATTGGGGAAAATTGAGCCAGTCAGCTCGCGGCGAATATAAAGTCTCAGACAGTAAAGTAGGCAGCATTCTCTACATTGCCGAACCTATTAAAATTCAAGGTAAAACTGTGGGAGTATTCGTTGTGGCTCACGTGACTGCGGGCGAACGCCAAGAAGCGCTGGAAGCTTTTAAAGTTATCATTGAGGTAACTTTGGTCGCCATGATTTTAGTTGTTTTTCTGGCTTGGATAGCAGCCGGAAAACTGTTAGCTCCCCTGCGCTCGCTGACAGCAACTGCCCGGGCGATCGAAGAGTCGGATTTAAGTCAGCGCATTGTCGTTGAAGGGCAAGGGGAAATTGCGGAACTGGCAACTACTTTTAATGAGATGATGGATCGGTTGGAGAAAGCTTTTTCTAATCAGCGCAATTTTATCAATGATGCCGGACACGAACTCCGCACTCCGATTACGATAATTCGGGGGCATTTGGAGTTGATGGGTGACGATCCTCATGAACAGGAAGAAACTATGACTTTGGTGATGGATGAACTCGATCGCATGAGTCGCTTTGTGGAGGATTTACTGCTGCTGTCTAAGGCAGAACATTCGGATTTTTTGCTGCTAGAAACTGTGGAAGTTGGTGCGCTGAGTGAGGAACTTTTTGCGAAGGTAAAAGCTCTAGGAAATCGAAATTGGGTATTGGATGCTGTGGCTTCATGTCGAATTGTTGCCGATCGCCAGCGAATTACTCAAGTTATAATGAATTTGGCTCAAAATGCCGCGCAGCACACTAAGTCTGAGGATACGATCGCGATCGGATCTGCTGTTAGTGGCAGCAATGTCCGATTTTGGGTGCGCGATACGGGAGAAGGTATATCCCCGATCGACCAGCAGCGAATTTTTGACAGGTTTGCTAGGGCTGCAAACAGCCGCCGCCGTTCCGAAGGTGCCGGTTTGGGTTTGTCTATTGTCAGGGCGATCGCAGAAGCTCACGGTGGAAAAGTGTATGTTAACAGTCAATTGGGAGCTGGCTCGACTTTCGCTATCGTTCTGCCGATCGAGCCATTTGAAGGTAGAAGGTAAGCTAGGGAGCAAATAAATCGTTTTTGGTCAGGTTTATGAGTAGAATTCTGATTGTTGAAGACGAACCCAAAATCGCTGCTTTTATCGAAAAAGGACTGCGATCTCATGGTTTTATCACTGCCATTGCTCCTAGCGCTAAGGATGCCTTGCTGATGGCTATTGACGGCGAGTTTGATTTAATGATTCTCGATTTGGGGCTTCCTGGCAAGGATGGATTGCAGGTTATTGAGGAATTGCGCGGACAGGGAGAAGTATTACCAATTATTATCTTGAGCGGCCGCGATGACATTCAAACTAAGGTAGCAGGATTTGAAGGCGGTGCTGACGATTATTTGACTAAACCTTTCCGTTTTGAAGAGTTGTTGGTGCGGTTGCGCGCGCGGTTGCGCGGCACTTACGAACGCACTAATTCAGATGAAACGGTACTGAAAATTGGCAATATAGTGCTTGATTTGCGGACTCGCAAAGTCAAAGTAGGCGATCAAAATATTGAGTTGCCCGCGCGAGAATTCACCTTAGCAGAAACCTTTTTTCGCCATCCCGGACAAGTGATGAGCCGCGAACAACTTTTAGACCGAGTTTGGGGTTACAATTACGATCCAGGTTCCAATATTGTCGATGTTTATGTCGGTTATTTGCGGAAGAAATTAGGCTCCGGTCTCATTGAAACTGTTCGTGGCATGGGTTATCGATTGCGATCGTGAAAAAATTCTCATAATTATTTAACGATAGTTTCAGGGGAATTTGCCATAATTTAAAGGTCGTAGGTCAATACGCTTGGGTTAAAACTATTTATTGCTCGGAGATCCCCCTCGCATCTCCCTTAAGAAGCAGGGTTAGGGGGGATCGAGCTTAACTGAACCGTATTGGGTCATAGGTAGGGTGTCGTTAACTATAAATTTATGTACCGAATTTTGATTGCTGAAGATGAAGTTAAAATAGCTGCTTTTATGGAAAAAGGCTTCAAAAAACAAGGATTTGCGACTGCCGTAGCAGAAAATGGCCCGCAAGCTTTGTCAATGGCCACAGAAAACGAATTTGACCTGTTATTGCTCGATTTGGGGTTGCCCGCGATCGACGGTATGACAGTCCTCCGGGAACTGCGAAATCGGGGAGAACAGCGACCGATTATTGTGGTTACGGCCCGCACGGATCCGCAAGAACTGCTTTCGGCATTGGAATCGGGTGCTAGCGAGTGTGTCACTAAGCCGTTTAGATTCAAAGATTTGCTTTTGCGGGTGCGATCGCATTTAAAGGAAAAGGACTCTTCCCTGTCCTCCCCCTAATCAATCAGTTTTTGCAAAGTTAATAAATGTTTTCAACAAATGTAGTTGTTATTATTTAATTTCAGAGTAATTACTGAGGCAGTTTTGACTAAATCCCCCTCGCTGAGGGGGATTTGTTTTGGACGCAGGGGTGGTCAGAAACTGGGTTATGAAAAAAAATATAGCGCTTATCAAGCAAATTAGGTACAAGGCTATCCATGCCCAATGCCTTCCCCCCAAGGGGGGGTCAGGGGGGGGTTGCCCGTTGCCGAAATTCCGTTTTTGTAAGTAAATTCCCTGAGTTTTGTGAAAATTTTCTCATCAAAGCTTCATGAAGGCTTCACAAAGAACTGCGAAATTATATTTAAACAATCGCAGTACAAAGTTTAGGACACTCAAGGGCGATCGCAACTTCCGTGATGTCCGTCCTCAACTTAAAACCCGATAGGAGAATTGCGATCGTGCGTGTTTGCGTCATCGGTACAGGATATTTTGAAAAGTTATTCTGTGCCCCACAATTCCTTGAAATTTCTAGTCACTTAAAATTTATAACGGCTTTTTCCTCAAGCTTTCTAGAGCGCTCTAGTTCACCATATCTACGTGCATTCAGTTAACTTATCGAGGCACACTGATTATGAGACTGATGGTTTACTCCCACGACGCATTTGGTCTCGGCAACATCCGCAGAATGCTGACCATTTGCGAACATTTACTGAGTGCTATTTCCGACCTTTCCATTTTGGTAGTATCCGGTTCGCCGATGCTGCAGAGTTTTAGACTGCCGCCGAGACTTGACTACATCAAAATTCCCTGTTTGAATCGAGGCGAAACCGGGGAAATAGCGGTCAAGTATTTGCAGACTGATATTGCTGAAACTGTCAAACTGCGATCGGACTTGATTTTGATGGCAGCAATCAACTTTAAACCCGATGCGATCTTAGTCGATAAAAAACCTTACGGCATCAAAAATGAGTTGGTAACAACGCTTAAATTTTTGAAAAAACAGTTGCCACAAACCAAATTGTTGCTGCTAATGCGCGATATTTTAGACAGTCCAGAAAAGACAATTAGTGATTGGAAAGAACACGATTTTTACGAAGCAGTTGAGCGGTTTTACGACCAAATCTTGGTAATCGGAATGCCGGAATTGTTTAACATTTGTCGCGAATATAAATTTCCGCCGGCAGTTGCCCAAAAGGTACGTTATTGCGGCTATCTCCGCAAATCACCGGGGTTAAAAAGTCGAGAAGCCAGACGGCAAGAATTGCAAATAAAAGAACACGAACAGTTAGTTTTAGTCACACCGGGGGGCGGCGAGGATGGCTATCATGTGGTGGATACTTACTTAACCGGAGTCCCACGACTGACAGCAAAAGCTATTCGCAGCGTCATCATTTGCGGTTCGGAAATGCCCTCTCAGCAGCGAGAGCAACTTTCTCAAAAAGCTGCATCGAACCCGCAAGTTAAAATGTTGGATTTTACCGACGATTTGATGAGTTATATAGATGCAGCCGATGCAGTCGTCTGTATGAGCGGGTACAACACAATTACGGAAGTGCTTTCCTTGGGAAAAAGAGCGATCGCAATTCCTCGAATTAAACCAGCTAGCGAGCAATTAATGCGAGCCGAACAAATGTCAAAACTCGGTTGGCTCGCGATGATTCATCCTGACGAAGTAATTCCAGAAACTTTGATGGATTTGCTGTTAACTAAATTAGAAGAAACCCATTATTGCGCCGTTGCTCCCGGTTTAGATTTGGGTGGACTGCCTCGGATTTCTCACTACATTTCTCACCTACTATCCAAGCCAGTGACTCCGATAAACCTCAATTTTTCAGGGATCAAGCCAACTGTCACACTTAAATAAGGCTAGGGGTATTTAACACAGATTTAGTATGTCAACTCTCAACCTGTCAACTGTCAACTGTCAACTGTCAACTGCTATATATGTCTGACAACCGCAAAACCGTAGGTTATTTACTCAAAACTTATCCCAAAGTTTCGGAAACTTTCATCTTGAATGAAATTCTGGAATTAGAACGCCAAGGAGTATCTTTGCACTTGTTTTCCCTCCGAAAACCGACGGATGAAAAAAATCACCCCGATGTTGCCAAAGTTAAAGCCAGCGTTACTTACATTCCCACACTGCTGCCAAATTTCAGCTTTCCCGATTTAATCGCTTTACTTAAAGCTCATTGGCAACTGTTGTCTCAAAGTCCGAAGCAATATTGGCAAGCACTGCAATTTTACTTGCAGCGTCCCGAAAAAAAACGTTGGAATGAATTTTTGCAAGCTGGATATTTGGCAGCAACAATGCAAAATTTGGGACTTTCCCACCTGCAAGCTCACTTTGCCAATGTGCCGACAGCCACGACAGAAATAGCCAAGATTTTTGGCATTTTTTCCTACAATATCTTTGCTCACGCTAAGGATATTTACTTGACAGAAGCGGAAGTGCTCGATCGCCGAATTCGCAGTGCAGAATTTGTGCTTACCTGTACGGGATTCAATCACCGCTATTTGCGCTCTGTTTCCCAAAGCAACACGCCGATTTACTTGTCCTATCACGGCATAGACTTGACCCGTTTCACATCAGCATTTGCCAAACACAAAACGGAAATTCCGTTGATTTTGAGCGTCGGCAGGTACTGCGACAAGAAAGGATTTCCTTACTTAATCCAAGCTTGCCAGCAGTTAAAAAATCAAGGGCATAAATTCCAGTGCGACATCGTGGGTTACGGGCCTCTGCAAGCAGAACTCGAACAATTAATTGCCGAGTTAGATGTAGCGGATGTGGTTTCTCTCGCCGGGAAAATGACTCAGGATGAATTGGTTCAGGTGTATCAGATAGCTAGTATATTTGTGCTACCTTGTCAAGTTATGAAAAATGGCGATCGCGACGGAATCCCCAATGTTTTATTAGAAGCAATGGCAATGGAAATTCCGGTAGTTTCTACCGATATTTCTGGCATTAGCGAACTGGTAAAAAATGAAGAAAACGGTTTTTTGGTTCCCGAGAAAAATCCTCCAGCTTTAGCGGAGGCTTTAGAAAAATTGTTAGCTCAACCTGAATTGAGAGAGCAGTTTGGCAAAGCCGGAAGACAGCGGGTTTTGCAGCAGTTTTCCCTGGAACGAAACGTCGGTGAAATTCGCGAATTGTTCGATCGACTGCTGAACTCAACTCAACTAAAAAGCCCGCAGCCAACAATAGAAATTACTGAAAAAATAGAGGTAAAAGTCTGATGAAAAAGCTCATGTTTTATTGCCAGCACATTTTAGGCATCGGACACTTAGTCCGCAGCATGGAAATTGTGCGCGGCTTAGTTGCAGACTTCCAGATTTGTTTTATCAACGGCGGAAAACCAATCGCCGGCTTTGAAATTCCCGCCGGGGTTGAAGTTGTGAATTTGCCTGCGATCGAAACCGATCCAGAATTTCAAAATCTTTCGGTTGTTGACGACAGTCTCAGTCTTGAGGAAGTTCAAGAATTCAGGAAAAATCAACTACTGGAAATTTTTAACTCTTTTCAACCGGATATTTTGATGGTAGAGTTATTTCCCTTCGGCAGGAGGCGGTTTTCCTTTGAACTCATCCCGCTTTTGGAACGGGTAAAAGCCAAAGGGCGATCGACAAAAGTAGTTTGCAGTTTGCGGGATATTGTTGTCACAAAACAAGACCAAGAACGGCACGAAGAGAAAATTTGCAAACTGATGAATCAATATTTCGATCTATTATTGATTCACGGCGATCGGCAATTTCAACCCTTGGAGGAAAGCTTTTCTAGAATTAGCGATTTAAACTGCAAAGTTCACTACACTGGATACGTAGTGCAGTCTTCGCCAGAAAACCCGGTACTTAACGATGAAGATAAAGCCGCGCTTAACTGCGACAAGCCGCTAATTTTGGCGAGTATCGGCGGCGGGAGATTCGGTCACGAATTGCTGGATTCCTTAGTAGAAGCAGCGCCAATTTTAGAGTGGATTGTGCCCCATCAAATCCAGGTGTTCACCGGCCCGTTTTTTCCTGATGAAAAATTTGCCCAGATGCAAGCCAGCACAGCAACTCAAGCAAACATTAACATTCAGCGGTACACCCCCAATCTGCTGGCATATATGGAAAAAGCCGATCTGTCTATCAGTATGGGAGGCTACAACACTACCATGAATATTTTGACAACTGGAGTGCGATCGATGATGCTGCCATTTCTGGGAAATGGCGACCTAGAACAAACTATCAGAAGCCAAAAACTGGAAAGATTGGGAATTTTAAAGGTGATTCGTCCAGCAGATTTAGAACCCAGAAACTTTGCCAAAAAGATTGTGCTAAATCTGATGGATAGGCCAAAGCCTGTGAAACTTGACTTGCAGGGAGTAGAGAAAACGGCTGGTTTCCTGAAAAGTTTACTAAAAGTACCGGCTGTTGCTGCATAAACAGTTGACAGTTGACAGTTGGTAGGGGCGGTGCCCCCGTGCCCACCCTCTTAGTTGACAGTTGACAGTTGATAGCGGGGTTTTTAAACAGTTGACAGTGAGGAATCTAAGCCATACATCACCGCAAAAATTATCAAATTGAGGAGTGGATTTAATGAAGGTTAAAGTTTGTATTGCGAGTTTGGAATATCCGCCAGAAGTGGGCGGTGTTGGGGAATCGGTGCACCGGATTGCTCACATGATGTTGGAGTTAGGCTACGAAGTTCACGTTGCTGTTTTTCATTCCAAACAGCGGAAGTTTACGATAGGTGAACCCCAGCGGGCTAGGATCGAAACTGCCGATCGAGATGGCATTTTGGTACACCGATTGTATCCGCCGGCGCGCTCTAGCGAGCCGATTATGCAGGATTTTTTGAGCGAGATTTATTCTCAATTGAAACTGCTGCATCAAAAATACAATTACAACTTGTTTCATGCTTTTTTTATCAATGAAACAGGTTTTATTACTACTTTGCTAGCTCGCGAACAAAATGTCCCGGTTATCAACAGTATTCGGGGTAGCGATTTGCACAAACATATTTTCAATGCCAAACAGCACGGCCAAACTGTTTGGATCTTAGAAAATTCGGATTGGGTGACGTTTGTCAGCCGCGATTTGCAAACTAGAGGCCGCATTTTAACTCCCAGCATTCAGGAGAAATCTTCGGCTTTTTGGAATTCGATCGCTCCCATCGACTTCAGCCAACTGTCGGCTCCTGTTGTACCTGGTGAATTGCGCGGAACTGTCATCGGCTCAGTCGGTCGTTTTCGCGACAAGAAGGGCATCGAATATTTGATGGAAGCTTGCGGCCAAATCAGTGCCGACGTTGATTTAACGCTGCTTTTAATTGGGGATTTTGCCGATCGCGAACGGGATTACTGGCAGCAAGAAGTGCAAAACAGCGGATTGGGCGATCGGCTGATTATCACTGGGCTTGTCAGCCGAGAAACAGCCCTATCTTACCTGCCAATTCTCGATATTTTTGCGATTCCTTCCCTGCACGACGGCTGTCCCAATGCCATGTTAGAGGCAATGCTAGCAGGAAAGGCGATCGTCGGTACAAAGGTAGATGCGATCGGTGACATTCTTGAAAACGAGGTGGATGCACTGTTAGTAAATCCAGGTTCAGCAGCAGAATTAGCAGTTGCTTTGCGGCAATTCGCCCTTAAACCAGAACTGCGACAAAAACTCGGTTTAGCTGCTAGAAAAAAGGCGATAGAACAGCTCAATCCCGCTGTCGAACAAGCCAACTGGCAAACCGTTTATCAACAAGTTTTAGAGGCATCCAAGCCGATTGTAGCCGCCGCTAATACTATCAGCCCAAAGCTGGCCCTGATTAACAGCATTTAATGGCAAATCTGGGTTTATTTTTCCTTTGATTGCTCGGCGATTGAAATCGCTACTGCACAAACAAATTCCGCCTGCGCGGACTGAAGAATAGGAGTTACCACCGTGATCTCACCAAAAGTTACAATTGTTGTCTCGCCCCGCGAACGTTTCAGTTACACCCGCGAGTCTTTAGAAAGCCTGTACCAACATACAGAAACGCCGTTTTTCCTAATCTATGTTGACGGCAATTCCCCAACTCCAATGCGGAATTATCTGGAAAAGCAGGCGCAAGAAAAAGGCTTTCAACTGTTGCAAACTAAAACTTATTTGGCGCCGAATCAAGCTAGAAATCTCGCTTTAGATCGAATTAAAACTGAATACGTGCTGTTCATCGACAACGACGTTGTTGTAACTCCCGGCTGGCTCGATCGCCTTTTGGAATGTGCCGCCGAAACCCAAGCCGTCGTCGTGTGTCCCCTCACCTGCATCGGCAATCCACTGCATGAAACCATTCATTTAGCGGGAGGAGAAGCGCGGATTGTTTTGGAACAAAAACCAGGCAAAACTAAAGTCAAGCGGAAGGTACATGAAAAACATTATTTCGTCAATCGTCCGGTGGCTGAAGTTCGCGAACAACTCCACAGAAACCAGTGCGAATTTGCAGAATTTCACTGTATGTTAGTCCGCACTGAAATTTTTACCCGCGTCGGAAAACTAGATGAAGCGCTGCTGAGCACGCGCGAACACATTGATTTCTGCATGAGTGTGACGAACGCGGGCGGCACTATTTACTGCGAACCCGCATCGGTAGTTACTTACGTTCCCGGCCCGCTGCAATGGTCTGATTTTGCCTTTTTCATGCTGCGCTGGAGCGATGCTTGGGAAGTTGCAAGTTTAGAACATTTCCGCACAAAATGGGATCTGACTGAAGACAAGTATTTCAAAAAGCGTTACAGCAGATTGGGACAGCGCAGGCACCAGGGTATTGTCCGACCTTTTGTGCGGCGAATTGCCTTCGGAAATCGCAATCTGCTGTTAGAAAAAATGTTGGTTCACGTCGATCGCATTATCAACAGTTACATTACTTCTCGGTTTGATCGCACTCCCGATCGCAAAGTGGAAGTTAAGGTATTACAACCGGAGCGATCGCGGGTTTTGGAAGCAGCATCTTCTGTTTTGTAAGAATAGTCAAATCTGCTCTCCGGTAGTCCGACAGGGGTTTAAACCCCTGCCTCAAAGCGAAAGTCCTCGCTATGAGAACCCAGAAGAATAATTTTCAACTCATCAGTCAGTTTCAGAGGACTTTAACTAGAAACGGAGGAATTCATTCCCTGGAGGACTGTCGGACAAGCGAACTACCCCAACCAATCCATATTTTCAAGGATCTGTCATGGGGAATGAAAAACTTGCACAATCTATCTTTTCAAGGACTCTCAAATGCCGGAAACTAAAAGTGTTAAAGAAACTATACCCGGACTGGGACGAATTATTGGCAAATTCTGGCCGCAGATTCGTAAGCAAAACATTTTGATTGTCATCTCATTTTTAGCATTAGTCGCTGAAACTGCCTTCCGCTTGCTAGAACCTTGGCCTCTGAAAATAATCTTTGACTACATTCTGCTATCGGGCTTTGAAACTGCTTCTCAAACATTTCCACTTATTAGAAATCTCAGCACCATTGAGTTGTTAACAGTCCTAGCTGTGGCAATTGTGGCGATCGCAGCTTTGCGGGCGGCTTGCGCTTATATCAGTACGATCGGTATGGCTTTAGCTGCTACCCACATCATGACTGAAATTCGGGGTACTCTTTACAGTCACTTGCAGCGGCTTTCCCTCTCATTTCACAGTAAAGCTAAGAGCGGCGATTTAATTACCCGCGTTACCTACGATGTCGAGCGCATTCGCGAAGCTACCGTCACCGCAGCACTGCCGCTATTTACCAATGTTTTTACGCTGACAGGAATGCTGGCGGTGATGCTGTGGATGAATTGGGAATTGGCGATAATTGCGATCGCAGTTTTCCCGCTATTTATCCTCGTTTCCGCTCACCTTTCCAAGCAGATTCAAAAAGTAGCTCGCAAGCAGCGCAAGCGCGAAGGAGCGATGGCCGCCACCGCCGCCGAAGCAATGGGTGCAATTAAAGTAGTGCAAGCTCTTTCGCTCCAAGGAATGTTAGAAAGTTCTTTTTCTAAGGATAATCAAAAAAGCTTGCAGGAAGGCGCAGAATCGCAAAAATTGGCAGCGGGATTGGAGCGCACTGTAGAGATGTTGGTTGCGGTTGCAACGGCTCTAATTTTGTGGCGCGGAGTGCAGTTAGTGCTGGAGAAAATGGTTTCACCCGGTGAATTATTAGTATTTATTAACTACCTTAAAACTGCTTTCAAACCCATGCGCCAATTGGCTAAATATACCGCCCAAATTTCTAAAGCAACGGCTTCGGGAGAGCGGATTATCGACCTCCTCGATACCGTACCGGAAATTCGCGATTTGCGGGGTGCACTTACAGCGCCGCGTTTCCGAGGTGCAGTGGAATTTAAAAATGTCATGTTTGCTTACGAAGCGGAACAAGTGATTTTGCAAAACATGAGTTTTCAAGTAAAAGCAGGTCAGCAAGTTGCTTTAGTCGGCCCTTCCGGCGGCGGTAAATCGAGTTTAGTCAGCCTGTTACTTCGGCTTTACGATCCTGTGGAAGGAGGCATTTTAATTGATGGACATGACTTGCGCGAATACAAAGTTGATTCGTTGCGACAACAGATTAGTATCGTGCTGCAAGAGAGTGTTTTGTTTGCTGTCAGCGTCAAGGATAATATTGCTTACGGATGTTTAAATGCAACTGATGCCGAAATTGAAGCGGCCTCCCGTTTGGCTAACGCTCACGATTTTATCGAAGCATTGCCTCTCGGCTACGATACTATTTTAGGAGAACGCGGAGCGACACTTTCCGGAGGACAAAGACAGCGAATTGCGATCGCCCGTGCGGCTGTCCGCCAATCTCCGATCGTCATTTTAGACGAACCGACAACTGGTTTAGACCAGGAAAATGAACGCGAGGTTAGCGAAGCGTTAGAAAGGCTGACTCAAAATAGCACGACGTTTTGGATTACTCACAATCTGAAAGCAGCCGAACAAGCTGACACAATTCTGTATATTGAAAGTGGCAAAGTTTTGGAACAGGGTACTCATTCTGAACTGATAAAGTTAGGCAATAAATATGCAGCGATGTATGCAGTGCAATCTGCGATCAGCAATGATTTGCCGGATGAAGCTGATGCCTGTGTTATTTCCCGTTAATTCGGTAAATGTAAATTTTTGATATTGAATTATTGGAGCTTTTATTTTGCTCATGCTTCCTCAGTTTTCCTTAGTTTTTCTAATTGCTTTGACGGTAGCAACTCCGGTTGTTGCTACTGAGTTTGTTAAGGGCGATCGCGAAATTAATTTTGACAATAATGGAACTAAAAGCCTGTTTGCAACGTCAATAAATCAGATGCCTGAAAATTCCCAAACTTTGTCACTTCCGGCGGTAGTCCCACCATCCGATCGCACTTTCGACGTTGCAGAGACTGGTGCTAGCGATCGACTTCTAATAGTAACCGAAAAGGTCGATCGCGAATCTTTAGCAAACATCACTTCTGTCTCCGAATTATCCGATGTTAAACCTACAGATTGGGCCTTTCACGCCCTTAAATCTTTGGTAGAACGTTACGGGTTAATCGCCGGCTATCCCGACGGGACTTTTCGCGGTAATCGCGTTTTAACCCGCTACGAATTTGCCGCTGCTTTGAATGCAACCCTCGATCGTCTAAATCAGCAAATTGGAGCCAATACTGCTAATTTAATCACCCGCGAAGACTTGGAAATTTTGCGTAAACTGCAAACAGAATTCCAGGGAGAGTTGGCAGGTTTGCGGGGCAGAATCGAAAATTTGTCACAGCGTTTAGACGGTGTACAGCAGTTTTCAACTACAACCCAATTCGATGGTGAAGCTCTTTTTGGAGTGATTGGAGTTGAGGGAAATGAAAAGGCAGATGGTGAAGGCGATATTGACAGCAATCTTACCTTTGGCCATCGAGTCAGATTAAATTTGGACACGAGTTTTACGGGTAAAGATAGACTCAGAACGAGACTGCAAGCTAACAATATTCCTAAAGTTAGCGATGCTGCGGAAACAGACATGGCTAATCTGAGTTTTCAAGGCGACAGCGAGAATCAATTTGAACTCAGTCGGTTAGAATATCGGTTTCCAATCAATAACCAAGCAGTTGTTTATGTGGAAGCTGTCGGCGGCAGTATCAACGACTATACTGATACTCTAAATCCTTATTTAAGTGGCAGCAGTCGGGGTACGGTATCCCGTTTCGGTCAGCGAAATCCGATTTACCGCCACGGCGAAGGTAGCGGTATTGGAGTGAGTTATGCTTTCAGCAAAAGCGTGAGTTTAGACGTAGGATTTATGGCCGATAAAGTAAACGATCCGGCAATTGGTTTTGGCAAAGCGGCTTATGGTGCTATCGCCCAATTAACTGTTCGACCAACTAATAATATCGGAGTTGGTTTAACCTACGTCCGTTCTTATAATAGTCTGGATACGGGAACGGGAAGCGATCGAGCAAACGATCCTTTTGACGGCGAAAGCGATGCCATTGCAGCCAATTCTTTCGGCATTCAATCCAGTGTCAAAATCAGCCGCCAGCTTACAGCCGGAGGTTGGGTGGGATATACCCGCGCCCAGGCTCTCGATTTGGGCGATCGACCCCAAGCTAGTATGTTTAACTGGGCGGTAACTTTAGCTTTTCCAGATTTAGGATCAGAAGATAGTGTAGGAGGTATAGTTATCGGTCAACCACCTAAAGTAATTAACAGCGATTTCATCGAGGACGATCGAGAATATATCGACCCGGACACATCGCTGCATTTAGAAGCATTTTATCGGAGGCAATTAACAGACAATCTAGCAGTAACTCTGGGATTTCTGGCAATAACTAACCCAGAACACAATAGCAAAAATGATCCAATTTATATCGGCACTTTGCGAACCACGTTTAATTTTTGACAACTCATACAATCTATCCTGAAAATCAATCATGAACAACACAACTCGCGTTATTCTCGTCCGTCACGGTCAAAGTATTTATAACGAACTAGGACTGTATCAAGGCTGCTGCGACGATTCTTTGCTAACCGAAAAGGGCCGTTTAACCGCCTATCAAACAGGACTTTCTTTAAGCACCATTCCCCTAGATATTGTTTACAGCAGCCCGCTTCAGCGCGCTAGAGAGACGGCCAGGGAGATTTTAAGTGCGATCGCAACTATAGCCGACAGTCACCCAGAATTGCACATCGATCAAAACTTAAAAGAAATTGACTTGCCCGCTTGGAATGGTTTATCATTCAAATACGTTCGAGAAGACCTTGCTGAAGATTACCGCTGTTGGAGAGAACGCCCTCACGAATTCCAAATGGCTGCTGAATTAGAGGATAATTCACTGATTGGTAATTCAATTGCAACTTTAGTCAAACCGCCAAATTTCCCAGTCCAAAACCTCTACCGCCAAGCCCAAAATTTTTGGGCAGAAATTCTGCCAAAATCTGTTGGTAAAACAATCTTAGTTATCACTCACGGAGGGACTATCAAAGCACTAATTAGTACCGCGATCGGGATGAAATGTCAAGACTTTCATACTCTACAGCAATCGAATTGCGGAGTCAGTATTCTGAGTTTTGTCGGTGCAGAACATCAGGCTGAATTAGAAGCGATGAATTTGACAAATCATTTAGGAGAAATTTTGCCGAAACTCAAAGAAGGCAAACAAGGACTGCGTTTGCTGCTAGTACCGGCAGACAATAAAAAAGACATTTATACCGACATAGTTGCCAAAATTATCGAGCAAAGCCCTCTCAATTTTTGCCTGAACAGCGAGGGAGCAAACTCCACACAAATGGCAGAAAGATTGATTCGGTCGCACCCCAATCCGACAGTACAGTTATCCATCTCAACTAAAAGATTTATGCAGACTTGGCACCAAACAATTTCCGGCAGAACGCACCAAACTTCATCTCTTTGCACCGGGTTAGTCGTTGCCGAAACCAGCGAAATTCGGGGAGCATTAAATCAAGTTTTAGGCTTGCCAATCCCACAGCAATCTCTCCAGGTTCAACCCGGAAATATCAACATTTTACACTATCCCGCCTCCGCGAAACATCCCGTATTGCAAGCGATGAATCTCTCAGGTGAAATTAGTTAGCGCTGGCTTCAAATTGTTTGCATTACCAATTACAAATTACTAATTACCCACAATGAAAATTTTAGTCACAGGCGCAGCAGGCTTTATCGGCTATCATTTAGCCCAAAGATTATTGTCCCAAGGTCAGCAAGTTTACGGCATCGACAACTTAAACGACTATTACGATGTCAATCTCAAAAAAGCGCGTTTAGCTCAACTCCAGTCGCATTCAGAATTTACTTTTCAGCAGTTAGATTTGAGCGATCGCACCGGCATATCCCAACTCTTCCAAAATCAAAAAATTGACCGTGTTGTCCACCTCGCAGCCCAAGCCGGTGTGCGCTACTCCCTGGACAATCCCCACGCTTACGCAGACAGCAACCTAATGGGATTTTTAAATATCTTAGAAGGTTGTCGTCATAGCAAAATTGAGCATTTAGTCTTTGCTTCTTCCAGTTCCGTTTACGGTAATAATACGAAAGTTCCCTTTGCTGTTAGCGATAACGTCGATCATCCTATTTCCCTTTACGCAGCCACCAAAAAAGCTAACGAACTGATGGCTCATTCCTACAGTCATTTGTACAGCTTGCCAATCACCGGATTGCGCTTTTTTACAGTCTACGGGCCCTGGGGACGGCCGGATATGGCGTATTTCAAGTTTGTCAAGGCGATCGCCGAAAACAAACCGATTGATGTTTATAATTTCGGTAAAATGCAGCGCGACTTCACTTACATTGATGATGTAGTTGAAGGAGTTGTGCGAGTCATAGAAAAGCCTCATCAATCCGATTCAGAAACATCAAGCGTCGTTCCCTATAAGATTTATAATATTGGCAATAATTCCCCTGTGGAATTGTTGACTTTTATTGAAGTCGTTGAAGCAGCAATGGGCAAAACTGCCGTTAAGAATTTGTTGCCGATGCAGCCTGGTGATGTACCATCTACTTATGCAGATGTAGATGATTTAATGGCGGATGTAGGGTTTAAGCCTAGTACCCCAATCGAGGAAGGAATTCGTCAGTTTGTAGAGTGGTATCGAGACTATTATGGCGGTGTGGCCCAGAACTCTTACAGTCAAGTCGCCGCACAGATAGAACATCTTAAGAGTGGCGATCGCCTAGCCACAGTTTGAGCGGGGAAAATCTTCACTAATGCACTTAAAAACGCATTAGTGTTCCCGCTATTGGTGAGCCCACACGCATCTAAATTTTACAGTTTAGTTTGATGAAATTATAAGAGGATGAGATAAATTAAATTGCCAAAACTATTTTTTATTAAAAAAACGGCAGACGATTTCACCCGGGTTGTTTTCTCCAAACGCCAAAACAGTTCCATCTTTCTTAACTGTAGTGCGATCGCGGCAATTGTAGACTTCTAGAGGCTTTTTCACTCCATCAACACTCAGAATTACCCTGTATTCCCAATAATTTTTTGCACTGCGTTTGATATCGACAATGCAAATCTCGCGTCCTTGATAATTGCGGCACACAGACGCCTCAGCAGGAAGGGCGGTCCCGAAAAAAGATATTAATAGCAAAAAGTAGCAAACACATTTCATCATCAGCCCAATTACTAAGTCCTATCTTACGTTTTTTGATAATCAACTGACAGTATTTGGCAAGCGACTTAGCAATTGGGCGCGCCCTCAAGTCGCGACATCATAAGATAGCTGAACCATACCAGAACTGTATGTCTGACATCCAGTTAACTGCAAAGGTGTAGTATTTATGGGATTAACAAATAAAGGAATTCCCTCGCCTAAAATAAGCGGATGAACCGAGAGAATCACTTCGTTGACAAAGTTTTGATTCAGGAAATCGCGAATCAGCAGAGCACCTCCCACCAACCAAATATTCTTGCCGTCTCGCAAGCGCAAATCATTGACAAAACTCTCTAAATCTGTTACCACTTCGACATCAGAAGTTGCTTGAAAATCTAGATTTTTCGTAAAAACATAACTCTGTTTTTCCTGGTACGGATACTCGCCAAAAGTTAGAACTTGTTCATAAGTTTTCCGACCCATGAGAACCGTATCGATACTATCTAAGAATTTATTATAACCGTAATTTTGGTCTGTAAACAGCCAGTCAATATCGCCATTAGATCGCGCGATATAACCGTCCAGACTAGATGCAATGAAGAGTACAATTTTACGCATGGCAACACCTAGGTTTTGGGAATGATTGGGGTGATCATCGCCCCAACTTTAATTTTAAATGATTTAGTGTCCTGACGGTAGCTGGATTTCGATCTTAGCTTTGGAGAATCTCTAGCGTGCATTTCGTGAAAAATATCAACTCTGAGATTCACGGGGCGAGAAACCGGGTTTCTCGGAATTTTTTGGTTGGGTGACGAGAAATATCGAGAGAAACCCGGTTTCTGAGATTCACGGGGCGAGAAACCGGGTTTCTACGAGCTTTTGGATGACGATAAATACACCAAAAAACCGGATTTCTCAGGTTTGTTTTACCAACTGATGACAAAGGGTGATAAACTGGGGATAGGAAGTTATTTGTTTATGAATCAAATTAAACGTGTTGCCATAGTGGGAGGAACCCACGGAAACGAACTCACAGGAATTTACCTCGTGAAGAAATTCGATCGCGCGCCAGAGTTAATTGGGCGATCGACTTTTGAAACTATCACCCTGCTAGCCAATCCCAAAGCTTGCGAAATCGGCACACGCTACATCGATATCGACCTCAACCGCTGCTTTAGAAAGCAAGATTTAGAAAATCCCCATCTCTCCAGCTATGAAGCGCTACGGGCGAAAGAAATCTACCGCATTTTTAGCTCAAAAAACACTCATCAGCCCAACGTAATTATCGATTTGCACAGCACCACATCCAACATGGGGCTAACATTTATTCTCGCCAGCCATCATCCATTTAACCTGCAACTAGCAGCTTATTTAACCTCTGTGCATCCCCACCTCAAGCTACTCGCTTCTACAGCCAACAATCCTGATAGTCCTGTGCTGCGATCGCTTTCCGAATTAGGCGGTACGCTGGAAGTTGGTGCAGTGCCGCAAGGCGTATTAGATGCGTCTTTATTTCAGCAAACCGAGCAAGTTGTCTGCCAAATTTTAGACGGCGTAGAAGCCTACAATCAAGGCACAATGCCTGCTGCAAAGAATCCCCTGACTATTTATCACACCATTGGGGCGATCGACTATCCCAGAAACGAGAACAGAGAAATTCAGGCAATGATTCATCCTCATCTGCAATCCAGAGATTATCAAGCCCTGAATCCCGGCGATCCGATGTTTTTAACCTTTGATGGTGAGTCGGTATTGTATGAAGGTAAATCAACCGTTTATCCAATTTTCATTAACGAGGCTGCTTACTACGAAAAAGGAATTGCCATGTGTTTTACCCAGAAGCAAATAGTCATTAGTCATTAGTCATTAGTCATTAGTCATTAGTTGTTAGTCATTAGTTGTTAGTCATTAGTTGTTAGTTGTTAGTCATTAGTTGTTAGTTGTTAGTCATTAGTTATTTCTTTAGAAGAGGGATCTGGTGACAAAAACTCCTCTTTAGAAGCCCTAGTAAAAGAACGCAATTCCTTCCATATTTCCAAAGTGATAATACAGGTAATTAGCCACACCAAACCAGCAGTATAACCAGCAATAACATCGGTAGGCCAATGAACTCCTAGGTAAAGCCGGCTAAAACCAATAGCAGCAATTAAGACAACTGTCAAACTGTAAATCGACCAGCGCTGCTTGGGAAATCGTACACCCAAAAAATATCCTAGCAAACCGTAAATAACCATGGAAATCATCGCGTGTCCGCTAGGAAAACTGTAAAAGCGAACGTCAACAACGCGCTCCCAAAGTTGAGGTCGATCGCGGGCAAAAAGTTTTTTTAACAGTAAATTTAAACCGATCGCTCCACCACCCGCGAGCGCAATAGTTGCAGATTCCGATCGGTGATTGCGCGCTAGCAAAACAATACCGAACGTCAGACAAATCACTAGCAGCAACTTCGGCTCGCCCAAAAAGGTAAAGCCCAGCATTACTCCATCGCGCAGCGGAGTGTGAAGGCTCCTGAGATATAGTAAAATAGATGTATCGAAAGCGTAACTTTGTTTTCCCAACACGTCTTCGGCAATGGTGGCAAATCCCCACATCCCCAAAGCAGCAACAGCAAGCCCTGCCAGCCGAATTATCGAAATGAGCGATCGAATTTTAGAACCCATTCTTGAACTCATTAAAATTTTAAAATTTCCAACTCAAAATAATACAACAAATATAGGAAACGAAAACGCCTTACCCATCGTCTAGATTCTTGATCCCCTCTATTCTGAATCATTAATTGATTTTTCACTACCCACCTCAGCTTTTACATCCAACGGGCGAATGACTATACTATCAAAAAAATACATTTCGGCAATTTTGTTGACCTTGGGGTTGACAAGTCTGTCTAGCTGTGCTAATAACAGCGGAGTAAGTGCCCCGATCGCCGAAGCCCACACGATCGCCCAGCGTCTCGTCTCTACCGCAGTCGCCCAAAAGCCGAACAACCCGCAATTCGGTCAGCCGATCGACTGTACCCTAGGAAAAGACTGTTTTGTGTTGCTGTATTTCGATCGAGAACCCGGCCCCACTGCCGTCGATTTTGGCTGCGGGCGCCAAACCTACGACGGGCACGACGGCACAGACTTTGCCATTCCCGACGCCAAAGCAATGGCAAAAGGAGTTCCAGTTATTGCCTCCGCTGCAGGCAAAGTTTTGCGAGCACGAGATGGTGTGGTCGATCGGCGTTTACAGAACGATACAGAAAAAGCCAACATCGCAGGTACAGAATGTGGCAACGGCATGGTAATCGACCACGGCGGTGGTTGGGAAGCCCAATACTGCCACCTCCGCCAAGGCAGCGTTGCCGTCAAACCGGGTACACAGGTAAAAAAAGGCACAGTTTTGGGCATGGTGGGAAACTCTGGGATGGCATCTTTCCCCCACGTACACGTAACTTTTCGCTATCAAGGCAAGCCCGTAGATCCGTTTGTCGGCCCCGACGCGAAGGTAGGCTGCAACATCGCCCGCAATCCAATTTGGGACAAGCCTCTAGACTATATTTCCACAGGTTTAATTAGGGCCGGTTTTGCCAATAAGCCGCCCGATATCAACGCTGTCTGGGAAGGACAATTTTCAGAGACTCAACTCCCTGCAAACAGTCCAGCTTTGTTGTTTTGGGTGCAAAGTTACGGAGTGCTCAAGGGCGATCGCGAACAATACAAATTATTTGCCCCCAACGGCACAACCATCGCCGATCAGACCAATGAAATTAAAGCCCCCAGCCGTACTTGGTTGGGTTATGTCGGCAAAAGAAACAGTACAAATTCTCCTCTGACTCCCGGAGTTTGGCGGGCCGAATACCGGTTGACGCGGGGCGATCGAGTTTTGACAGAAGTCAAGCGAGAAGTTGAGTTGCGTTAGTGGCTAAGTTACTCATACCAAATTCCTTTGAAAACGAGCATCAAATATGTTAAAATAAAAACAATATTTTTTCATTTTTGATGGTCAAGTTTTCCTTGCCTCCTAATAAAAATGTCATACAGCCAATTTACCAACCTAGAAATGATTGAAACCAACTTTGGCATAACCATTGCTGACAAAGTTGGTATTTTTGCCGATTTACCAGAAGCCGAGTATAGCGAGCTTCTCAGCCAAACTCTGCAAGAAAACATTTCTTTGGCTTTAGCAATTAATACCGAAAAAGCTCGCTCAGAATTAATTGTCACACCTATTTTAGTAGAAGTTAGAAAGCAGTTTAAGTATCAAATTAGCTTTTTTTCCGGCAAAGAGTTTAATGTAGATTTAGAAAAAGGATTAACTGGTTTCTGTGACTTTCTGATTAGTCGTTCTCCCGAACAACTGCTAATAAAAGCCCCGGTGGTCGCCTTGGTTGAAGCGAAAAATGATAATATCCAAGCTGGACTTCCACAATGTATGGCAGAAATGATTGCAGCTCAAATCTTTAATGAAAGAAGAAACAATAATATTTCCGAAATATATGGGGTGGTCACAACAGGGACAAATTGGAAATTTTTACGGCTTAGCAATCAAATTATGGAAGTCGATCTAAATGATTATTTCATTGATAATATTAGTCAAATTATTGGGATTTTAAAATATTTAATAAATGCGGCGAACCTCTGAAAGTCAAACTATCTTGAAACGCATCTGCGTTTATCTGCGGTTTTCCGATTAAAGATTTATGCAATAAGTCTATAATTTTTACACTATCGCAAATTATACCGGACAATATAGCTGTCATCAGCTTATTGTCGCCGGCTCGATCACGTTGGGAAGAATGCTTTGGATGTTGACAATTTAGGGCAAATTGTTCCAAGCTTGAGCCACAATGTCGCTCAGCCATAGCCTCTGAGCAAAATCGAGCAGATTGTCGTCGGCGAGTACCTCAGCTTTCAATTCATCCAAAGACTGAGATCGCGATCGAGCTATTTGAATCACGCCCGCGATCGCCGACGCCACCAATTCTTCATTCAGCGGCTGCTGTCGCAAAGCAATCATTTCTTGAGGATTCGTAGGAATGGGATAATTCATAGAAGTGCATACCGAAAGGAGTAGATATTCAGCCACTGCGCCCCCACCGAGAGCAAGAGCGATCGAAAACCTAAAAATCTGAGAACATTGTAAACTTATTTAAAACTCAATAAGTATTCGGGAGTATAGCCTACTTTGCTCCCTTGTCAACTCCCCCATCTTTATTAATTTATTCAGAATTGAGAGCCTAATCATGCAAGAAATTCTTTATCTAGAAGTCCCGACACCGGATACAGCAGCCGTCTGCACTTGGTTGCAGCACGAATTCGATCCCGAAATTGGAGAAAAAATTATTACTCCTGACGGTTTTCGCCTGCTTTCAAACGTAACAGCAGCAGAGGTTATGTTGTCGGGAACTCAAAAGGCCAATCCAAAACCCACCTTGGCTGACACCAATTCAGGAAACCAAAATTGGCGATCGACAGAACTTTCCACCTTTGTCTGGTCACTGCAGCGCACCACTTATTTAAAAGTCTTTCGTCTAGAAGAGGCGCCTGCGGGAGAAAAAAAGTTCCTGGAAGCTCTGAATCTTGCTGTGAGAAACAAGTTTCCCGATCGCTACCGGGAACCCCCTGTCATAGACCTCTCCAAACAGTCAATTTTTGAGGCTCTTGCCCCCTATTACCCCTTGACCGTCAAATACTTCCAAAAAATGCCTCAAGGCGAATACGACCTCAAGCGCGTCTACTGGTGGGAACAGCGTTGGCGCGAAGGCACTCGCAATCCTCAAACGCCAAAACAAGTAGTGTTTTTTAAGGAAGAAGGTTCGGCAACGGATTCTGTAACGGATTTAACGGATGTAACCGATGTTAAGAAGAAGGTAAAAAGTACAGTTTCGGTGTCTGATGCTGGCGATACTTTTTACGACTTAATTTATATTGGCGGGGCCTTGGGAGTGATTCACGCCGCAGTCATGGCGAGATTGGGCTACCGGGTGCTGCTAGTTGAACGAATGCCTTTCGGGCGAATGAATCGCGAGTGGAATATTTCGCGGGATGAAATTCAAAGCTTAATTGATTTGGGTTTATTTACTGCTGCCGAAATAGAAACTTTGATTGCCAGAGAATACAAAGATGGCTACAACAAGTTTTTTGATGCTAACAATCCGCCCGTGGCGAAAGCGCCTGTTCTGCACACACCAAAGGTACTCAATGTAGCTTTGGACGGGGAGAAATTGCTAAATTTAGCGGGACTTAAGCTAACAGAAGCTGGTGGAAAAATCTGGGACGAAACTGATTTTATAAGAGCCGATGTTGAAGCGGAAAAAGTAGTAGTTCAGGGCCACCACTTGCCGACAAAAGCCGATCGCACTGCATTAGGACGGTTGCTGGTGGATGCAATGGGTTCGGCTTCTCCCATCGCTTGGCAATTGAACGAAGGGCGGACTTTTGACAGCGTTTGTCCGACAGTGGGAGCAGTCATCGACGGAGGATTTGAGCCGGGAGTATGGGATTCCGAGTACGGGGATGTACTCCACACTCACGGGGACGTTTCCCGCGGACGCCAGCTCATCTGGGAGTTGTTTCCCGGCGCCGGCACAGAACTGACAGTTTATCTATTTCACTACCACCAAGTACATCCAGAGAACCCCGGTTCTTTGCTGGAAATGTACGAGGATTTTTTCGCAATTTTACCGGAATACCGTCGCTGCGATGTCGATAAATTGGTGTGGAAAAAACCGACCTTTGGTTATATTCCGGGGCATTTTAGCAGCAACAGCGGCGATCGCTCCGTGGCGATCGATCGCCTAGTCTCGATCGGCGACGCAGCATCCTTGCAATCTCCCCTCGTTTTCACCGGCTTCGGCTCCCTCGTCCGTAATCTTTTTCGCTTAACAGACCTTTTGGATACAGCATTAAAGCACAATTTGTTGACGGCAAATCACTTAAACCAAATTCGCGCCTACCAGAGCAATGTTTCAGTAACTTGGCTATTTTCTAAAGGCATGATGGTTCCTACCGGCAGCAGTTTGCCACCCCAAAGAATTAATTCAATGCTCAATACCTTTTTCGGTATTTTGGCAGCGCAAAAACTCGCCGTAGCCGAAACTTTTATTAAAGACAGAACCGACTGGCTAACTTTCAATCGACTGGCGCTCGAAGCAGCCGGACAAAATCCTTCTCTCCTGTTGTGGATTTTAGATTTTGTCACCTTGGGGGATATTTGGCGCTGGCTGGGAAGTTACTTGAATTTTACTCTGCTGGCTTTGGCCAGTTTGCTGTTCGGATGGCTTCCCAGCTTCGCCCGCAGGGTACGGCCTTGGTTGGAGCCCCGGTATCCGGCTGTTTGGCTGTGGCTGTTGGCTACCAGCTATGCTCTCACCTACGGCATGGGAAAGGGGAGAAAAGAGTGTTGAGTTTTGAGTGTTGACTCAAAACTAGCAACTTCAGTTCGCTATCGAAAACTCGGCAATTCAATTTCAGCTAGCGATCGACGTTTTTTAGAAGCCCGCAGCGGACTGGCAATCAAACTCAGCCAGTCTGGTTGGGCGACTGCTGTAGGTTTTGCCACACTCGATCGCACTTCTTGAATGCCAAAGGTTTCAACAGAGTTCAAAATTTGAAAAGCCCTGGCTAATTCTTGCGTGTCCACATTGGTAGCAGTTTCGGGTTCAGACTCCGCCACCGGCAGTTCAGGTTCCGCAACCGCAGGGGCCGAGTCAGGTGCCGGCTCATGAGGCTGGTAGGTTTCGGTCTCCTGTAATTGAATGGCGGATACTTGTGCTAATTTGTTGAGTTCTAGAGGGGCTGGGGATTCAGGCTCGATCGCCTCGGCAGCAGCGGCTACCTCTGGAAGCTCTTCGGTTTCCGACCAAGGTTGGACTGGGGAAGCGTTGAAGGCTGGCGGCACCGGCATCTGAGAGCTTTTGACCGCCGCGAGCAAAGATTCTAATTGTGCGGTGGCGGTGTCCAGATTATTGTCAGGCGGCTCGATCCTCGGCGACTTTACCTGCGGCCTGTCCAAACTTCTTTCCAAGGCAGCTTTGAATTGCAGAGTGTGGCGCTGCTGGCGGTGCAAGCGGGCTCGCAATTCCCTGCAAATATTTTCTGTGGCTACTAACTGCTGTAACTGTTCGTTGTAGCGCTGCACAGTAGACGCACATTCTCGCTCAACAGTCGCTAGCCTGACTTGGCTGGTTGCCAACTGACTTCTTAAACTTTCGACTAAAATTTCTTGACTTTGGAGGGTTTGATGGGAAACTTCCACTTTGCCAAACAGCCGCGTCAATTGTTCTTGAGTCTTTTCGAGTTCTGCAGTCCGCTGTTCTAGCAAAGTTTCGCGATTCTGCAAGGTTTTTTGGGACTCTTCGAGAGCTGTTTCTAGCTGCGCGATGCGCTGTAAAAGGTCGCGGTTGCATTCGTGCAGCGCTTGCATAAGGGTGACTGGGGTCGATCCTTTGCCCTTGGCCTGTTCGGCATTCCCAAGCAGATTTTTTAGATTCTCTGACATCGGGGGCGAGCCCGCCTCAGTCGGCTGTGTCGGAGATTGCGAATTTTTTGTTTCAGGTTTTGTGGGAATTGCATCTACGCTGATGGCGTTGGGAAAATCTACTGTTTGCCAGTCTTCTTCTGGCTGTTGGGGAACCGTTGCGGGAGTGTCTGTCGCATCGGGGGCGATCGGCTCAAAACCCCCAGTAGCAGCAAAATCTGACTGAAATGGTTCGGTATCGGATGGAACAGCAGGGTGCGGTTGGTGCTGATGGGCTCGAAGATCAGCTTCTGACATGGCTTTTTATCCCAATACTCACAGGGTCTCAGATACAGTCTATCCTTAGAGATTCTACAGAAAAAAGCCCCTAATTGACACTCTTCGGGCTAAAGCCACGGAGATTCTTAAGACTTAAGTCTTAAATGCGCTGTCAAATCGCATCTACACGCTCGAAACAACTACTGGCACCAGAAGTATTGCTGTTGCGCTTACTTTTGTTTTTAGATTGCTTTCTGATTCCATCAATAATCCAGTTAGGTACGCTCAACGACTCACTATTACGTGTTTGGACAGGCTCGGCATTGCCGAGTAGCGATCCAACCCAGGAGTTTCACCTTATGAAATCGTTTCAACACGTAGATGGTTGTTCTTACTTGCCTGTCTAAATTCTAAACTTTAGCTTAGAATTTATTAGATCTTTTAACAAAGTTTTATAATTAAAGCCGTCCTAGAAAGACGGGGCTTCAAACCAAATTTTTTGGTGATAGTTTTGGCATTTTTCCGGTTTTTTGCGACCATAACCTCTGAATCGAGTGGCGCGATCGAACTACAACTCGAACTCAAATTAAAACGTAAGATGCGCCTGTAAGTTTTTCGCCCAGAGTCCTATTAAAATAATCTTTCCCGATCTCTAACGCACTCTTGCGGCATCCCGGCGATCGCCTAAGCTTTAACAACTGCACAATGTTTGTCAATGATTGCTGGAACTTCTGCCGGTGCAATGCGACTGTAGCGAGTTTTGTCCGGCATTACCACTATATTTGGGCCTGCTTTACACTGTTTGAGACATCCGGTTCCCTGTACTGTCACTTTGTCTTCTAAACCGCGCGCATTCAAAGCATTTTCTAAAGCTTTACAGACTCCTCCAGCGCCCCGCTTCAGGCAGTCGGATTTTTGACATACTAATATTTTGGTTTGGGTTTTTGCCGGAGCTTTTACAGTTTGAGCTGCTGTGGGAGAGCTGACTTGGGTTTTGCCGATCGCGCGATCGTCGGATGTCAATACCCCAATAGGTACATTGGTGGAGTCGAGGTGTTCGTGCGATCGAGCATTTTGACCTTGAGCCAGCTTGAGGCTGCGAGCTTTAAGTTTTATTTTACCGTTTTTCAAGTTGAGTTCTTTCTCACCTACCACTTCAACTTTCAACCCGGGCGTCAAAACAGGTAACAGAAATGACCGCAATTCCTTGCACAGTTTAACAAGATATTCTACTCCCCGAGCATTGCTAATTCGCAAATATTTAAGTTTGCAGCCATCTTCAATAATCAGGCTGAGGATTTCTCCTTCTAAACTGAATTCGGAAACTTGCTTGCCAGATTTATACATTGTTATGACTCCTTTAAATCCGTTACATCCGTTACATCTTCTACATTGCTCGTTGCCGAACTTCCTTCTACCTTTAGCCCCTTTGCCAGCAGTATTCCAGCCACTGCACCAGTTCGCCCCGAGGGGCACTGACTTGCCTCAACACGCTCATTAACTGAGCCGCTTGTTTAGCAGTGTTGACTTTTGCCCGCAAAGGTTGGTCAACCGCACACCAACAGGGAATTTCTAGCTCTTGCAAGCGTTTGTAAACTTGCCACCTATCTAGCCAACTCACTTGCACAATGTCACAAACTTCTAATTCTGGATCTGCTGGATTCATTTTTTAACAACAGTAATAATTTGCATTAATTTTTGCTCCTGACCGATCGCCAGCAGAAGTTAAAAGCTAGATTTCCCAAGAAAATCAAGGATTATCAAAAGCCCTGCCTGAAAAATTCTGCCTTTTGCCTTCTGCCTTCTGCCTTCAGAAGGTTCGCCCCATTTTCAGGAAGCGTTCAGAACGAGAATCTTTTTAAGCATAACCCAACTGCTAATTATTCTCAATAGGTTTAGAAAAAAAATTTCCTACTCTACAAAATATTCCACTATTGAGGCAGACTCTGCTTGACTGGTAAATTTACGGTGCTAGACTGACTCTATTGGCAACAAAACTGCCTATTGAGAGGAGAACACACATGACTGAGACTCAGAGTGCATTAAGACCGTTTGGCCACATAGCCGAAAACCCAGTTCTACTGGAACATTCAGTCACAGCACCGATTTGTGAAGGAATGAACGCGCTGCTGGCCAGTTTTCAGGCTCTATACCTGCAATATCAAAAACATCATTTTGTGGTGGAAGGGGCAGAATTCTACTCCTTGCACAAATTCTTTGAAGAAAGCTACGGAGAAGCTCAAGATAGCGTCCACGAGTTGGGCGAACGGTTAAACGGGTTGGGCGGCATACCAGCAGCTAGCTTTAGCAAGTTAGCTGAGTTGTGCTGTTTTGAGCCGGAAGCCGACGGCGTATATTCCTGCCGCCAAATGCTGGAACACGATTTGACAGCGGAGCAAGCTATCCTCGGTTTGCTACGCCGTCAAGCAGGACAAGCAGAAAGTTTGGGCGATCGAGCTACCCGCTACCTCTACGAAAAAATCCTGCTAAAAACAGAAGAGCGGGCTTATCACATTTCCCACTTCCTCGCCCCCGATACCTTAGTGCAGTTGAACTTGAACTAACAATTCTTCTTCTTCCTCTTCCTTAGCACACGTGGCACAGGCGTCTCGCCTGTGAATTTTGACAGTTCGTTATCTTAGATCGAAAAAAAAGCGGGCAGTTTTGTGACTGCCCGCTTTTTTTATACAAAGTGCGTTTATCCGCAGGGAATTAAGGCGCTAAAGCATTCCCACGCAACAAGCTACCAATGGTTTTCGCAGTAATCTTCATCTGAATGAAAGGATTAGCCGGTACGACGGTTTTATACAAGTAGCTATCGAATGTGAGTTTCTGTACATCGCGATCGGCACACATTTCCACAAAAGCTTCGCGGGTAGCGTCGGAACGGTAGAACACGCGCTGCAAAATGTCAAGAACTTTGTAAGTAATGCCGTAGGCTTTATCCCACCGCTTCAGGTAAATCTTAATTTCCTCTTCAGTCGGAATGCGCGCGCCTTTATTGGAAATCTCCACAATAGTTTCGGCGCACATCCGACCAGACTTGGCGGCAAAATAGATACCTTCGCCAGAAGACTTGGTAACGTAACCTGCAGCATCGCCTACGAGAGCAACTCGGCCGACAACCCGGCGGGGACGCGGATGTTCCGGGATGGGGTGAGCTTCCACTTTAATAATCTCACCGCCCATCAATTTTTTGGCAGCGCGGGCGCGGATGCCTGCTTGCAGCTTTTTGATACTGGCTTGATTGACTTTCATCGTGCCGGTGCCGACGGCTACGTGGTCGTATTTGGGGAACACCCAAGCGTAGAAGTCGGTAGATACGTCATCGCCGACGTACATTTCGGCTAAGTCGTGGTAGTAAGCCATTTTATCTTCCGGCAGGCGGATGCGTTCTTGGAAGGCGATCGCATAATTGTAATCACCAGCGTCGATCGCCTTTGCTACGCGGGAGTTGGCGCCGTCAGCCCCAATCACCAAATCCACCTTCAGAGTTTTCTGAATTCCCATTGCACTGCCGTCGGAGTGGTCGGCATAGTGGAGAGTATAGGGGTCTGTATTGTTGCCGGGAATTTCTAATTTGTGAACGGTGCCGTTAATTAGTTTTGCACCCAAGGAAGCGGCGCGATCGCGCATGAAGCCATCGAGCACTTCGCGGCGGCACATACCGATGTATTCGTGTGCGTTTTCAATATTGATGTCCACCTCGACGTTAGAGGGGGAGATCATTTTCATTTTTCTGACTTGGCGGTCAATAATACTTTGCGGCAAGTCAAATTCGCTGACCATGCACAGGGGAATCGCCCCACCGCAGGGTTTGGCGTTGTCTAATTTACGCTCGAATAGGTATGTTTCGATGCCTGCTTTTACCAATGTTTCGGCGGCGGAAGAACCCGCAGGGCCTGAACCTACTACTGCAACCCTTAGTGTCAAAGCTTTTCTCTCCAGTTTTTTTCTATAGGCATTACTCAGGTGTGATGGTATCACGGACTTGGGATGCGGTGGGGATATAGGGGAGAGATTTCAATGAAATGAAACAGAGCTTAACAGTTCGATACGAAAATCGGGTTTGGGGCGATGGGTGCGATCGAATATCTTAAATTTTTCAGTGTAGATGAAGGTGGATGGACGGTGATGTGCGATCGAACATTTTGCAGTATTTTCTAAGAACAGGCATCTTGCCTGTTCCACAAAGAATGAATTTTCTGCTTGTGGGGAGTAGGGGTTGGGCTTCTAGCCCGCCCGGACATGAACAGGCAAGATGCCTGTTCCACAAAGAGTGAATTTTCTGCTTGTGGGGAGTAGGGGTTGGGCCGAAGAGCCCGCCCGGACATGAACAAGCTTCCCTAGCCTGTTCCACAACAGATAAATTTTCTGCTTGTGGGGAGTAGGGGTTGGGCCGAAGAGCCCGCCCGGAACAGATTAGAACCAGTCCATTGACACTCCCCTGGCTAAAGCCGAGGGGATTCTTGATTCGCAGAATCAACTTGCCGATGCAGAATTACTTCAACATCGGTAGCGGTCAATTCTCCACAAGCGTTCGGATCTAAGATCCAAGTTCCGACGTGCCCCGTCGTACTTAATCCCCGACTTAGGATGTTTTTAGCTGCGTTCCAGTCACGATCTAATACGCATCCACACCGACAAGCGTGGGTTCGTGTTGATAGACTTTTCTTAACAATTGTTCCGCAGCTAGAGCATTCTTGACTTGTTCCGTTAGCTGGTACGGCAATCGTAATTCTTCCGAATACTTTGCCGAAATACTCCAACCAAATTCGGAACATATACCAAGATGCGTCGTTAATCGATTTTGCTAAAGAGTGATTCTTCACCATATTTTTGATCCTCAAGTCTTCGTAGGCTACACAGTCGTTAGACTGGATGACGCATCTTGCTAACTTCACGGCAAAATCTTTACGCTGTCTACTTATCTTGAGGTGGCGCTTCCCTAGAATCGCTCTAGCTTTTTTTCTGTTTTGTGAACCCTTGACTCGCTTTGAGACTCGTCTTTGGGATTTTTTCAACCTGCGTTCTCCCTTGCCCAGGAAACGCGGGTTCTCAATTGCAACCCCATTTGAGTCTGTGTAGAACTCTTTAATTCCTACGTCTAACCCGATGGCGTTACCTGTGACTTCAGTCTTTTCAGAACGGTTAACTTGAATGCAAAACTGGACATAATATCCGTCTGCCCGTCTCACCAAACGTACTCGCTTAATTTGACTACGCTGATAGAAATGTAAGTCGCGTGTTCCTTTTAATTTGAGCTTCCCGATTCCCTGCTTGTCGGTAAAAGTGAT
>NZ_JAUBTU010000063.1:29942-42117 GCF_036705085.1 Microcoleus sp. B6-A1 | reverse complement strand
GTCCCGCCCGTCCAAAAAGGACGGGCGGGACGCCCATCCCACAAACTTGTGGAAGTTATTTAATTCTCATTCCTTACCTCAACTCCTGTGTCGGAGCCAAAAAACAGGCGGAGGATCTCGCCGAAAAACTTTATGCCGATCGGGAAAACAGTCAGTTGGTGGGTACGGGATACAAATTAGTTTTTCTCGCCGCCACCTATCAAAACCTGCCAGAGACAGACAAAGCTTTGAGCTTGTACCGCCAAGCGATCGCGATCGCCGACCAAAACCAGTACACTACCATCAAAGCCAAAGCTCTCAGCGGTATAGTAGCGCTGTACCGAGAACCGGGAGAATTTGACCAAGCCCTACAGCACCATGCAGAAGCAATAGAAATACTCGATCGAGCCAGCGCCAAATTAGACCGAGCCGAAGCTTGCTATCAACTAGCACTGACAGAACAAAAACTTGCTAACATCGAGAAAACCCAAGAAAATTTTGACCGCGCCCTTCAACTGTTCAGCGAAATGGACGCCAGCAAACAAGTAGAAAAAGTACAGTTAGCCGCGACAAAAAAACTGAAAAAATACCTAATTAATCCAGCAAGAAATCAGAAAATAGATACAATAAATGAAAGAACAACCATAAACTTTGTAGATATGAAACTAAAACGATTGGGACACGTAGCCGTCTGCGTGCAAGACATAGAGAAGTCTGCAGAATTCTACCGCAACTTGGGTATGGAGTTAGTCTGGAAAGATGCAGACTGGGCTTATTTGAAAGCAGGAGAGGACGGATTGGCGCTGTTGAGTCCGAGTTACGACCAAGCAGGGCCGCATTTTGGGTTTGTATTTGACGATCGTACCGAAATGGAATCCGCTTACGAACAACTCAAAGCCGATGGTGTTTCCGTCACCCACATTCACGAACACCGCGACGGTACTGCATCTTTTTACGGCAGAGATCCAGATGGGAACGGCTTCGAGTACCTTTACGAACCGGCCTGACGATTCTAGGGCTTACGAATTAAAACCCAAGAAACCGGGTTTTTAGCGGTATCTGCGAGTTGTAAGGCGTCTTCTCGACAAAAACCCGGTTTCTGAGCACGTGCGATCGCAAAATAAATTAAGTAACCGCACAGAAAAAAATAGAATACCCAGATACCCGGTTGGGCGTTCCTTCTTCCGTTCCCGGAACATCCCTACAACTCCCCGAATAATCTGAGGTACTCACACCGAGGCTTCTCAAGTAAGGTGCAGACTCTGAATCCAAAATATATCCACAACTTCCGAAAATCGGCTCGATAATCTAAAATCTAAAATCTAAAATCTAAAATCCTCATGTTGCAGAGAATACAAGTCAGAAACCGCTGGAAATCAATCTTCAAACCCTGGGAAGAAGCAGACCCTTGGCTGTTTGGCGCTTGCATCGCCCTCACCATCTTCGGGGGAGTCATGATCCGCAGCGTCGAAATCAACCAGGGGCTGATCGACTGGTGGCGGCACTGGGTAACTGGGGCAGTCGGTTTGTTCCTCGCCATCATCATTTCCCGCTGTCGCTACCAAATACTGCTTGAGTGGAAATGGCCGATTTACATATTAATCAATTTGTCCCTGATCGCAGTGCGGTTTATCGGTACTACAGGGCTCGGTGCCCAGCGGTGGATCAACATCGGCGGCTTTTACCTGCAACCATCAGAATTTGCCAAAGTAGGAATGATTGTCACTTTAGCAGCTCTCCTGCACGACAAGACTGTCCCCACGGTGGGTAATATGTTGAGGATGCTGGCGATTATGGCTGTACCTTGGGGATTGATATTTGCCGAACCAAATTTAGGTACTTCCTTAGTCTTCGGCGCGATCACAATGGGGATGTTTTACTGGGGAAATGTCAATCCCGGCTGGCTAATATTGCTATTCTCTCCTCTCATCTCAGTTCTCTTCAATAACCTGTCTACACCGATTTGGATAGCCTGGGTAGTTGTTGCGGGTATTATTGCTTGGCGAACCCTGCCTTGGCCCTGGTTAGGCACTTTCGGTGCTGTATTGGTGAACGTTGTTTCGGGACACCTCGGACAAGTTTTTTGGAATGTGCTCAAGGATTATCAAAAAATGCGTCTGACAGGGTTTTTAAACCCCGAGAAAGACCCTTTAGGCAGCGGATATCACTTGATTCAATCTCGGATTGCTATTGGCGCTGGGGAACTTAAGGGCCGGGGTTTGTTTCAGGGAACGCAAACTCAGCTTAACTTTATTCCCGAACAGCATACGGACTTTATCTTTTCAGCTATTGGTGAAGAATTGGGTTTTATTGGCTGTATTAGCGTGTTGTTGGTGTTCTGGATAATTTGTTTCCGGTTGGTGACGATCGCTCAAACTGCTAACGATAATTTTGGTTCTTTGCTGGCGATCGGCGTACTGTCAATGTTGATTTTTCAGGTGTTCGTAAATATTGGGATGAACATTGGCTTGGCTCCGGTTACGGGCATTCCCCTGCCTTTCCTAAGTTACGGGAATGCGTCGCTGCTGAGTAATTTTCTGGGCCTAGGGCTGGTGGAGGCGGTGGCAAGCCAGCGACAGCGCAAGAAGCGTTGGAATTAGGTCATTGGTAATTGGTAATGAGTTTTGGGAATGCGATCGCTCTTTTGATTTCTTTCGAGAGATTCTGCGGGCGATCGCCTTTTTTTTCGATCGACCAAGGCGCATCTAAATTTTACGCTTCCTGAGCCGAGCCTTGATGACTGTCAAGTTTGATAAAATTCTTGTGGGTGCGCGCGAGACCCCCCCCAACAATAAAATTTAGAGTCCCAAAACCTTAAGTATATCAACTTAATTAAACCACTCCTCACGCAAAAAATAAATGGTTTTATGCGCTATGGGTAAGCCACTCTGTGTGCAGTAAACGCCCTCATGAGGACGTTATTAATGCCTAAAACCCTTGCTATTATTACATCTTTTTCTCCTTCTTCCTTCTGCCTTCTTCCTGACATCCGTTATATCCGTTACAAAATCCGTTGCCGAACTTCCTTCTGCCTTCTTCCTGACATCCGTTACATCCGTTACATCCCGTACATTGCTCGTTGCCGAACTTCCTTCTTCATGACATCCGTTACATCCGCTACATCCCGTACATTGCTCGTTGCCGAACTTCCTTCTTCCTGACATCCCTCGGACTGACATCCGTTACATCCGCTACATAATCCGTTGCCGAACTTCCTTCGCCCCTGATTACTCGTTCATATTCTTGTACGTAGCAACAGCCGAAGGCGAACTCCGGTTTAAATAACGGAATATCCAATACTTAAATACCGTATCCAAGATCACTGGAAACGTTGCAATGAACAAAAATATGAACTGCCTATTTTCTGGTAGTCCCAAATGCCTAGATAAACCTTCGAGAATTACTTCCCAACCATGAGGCGAGTGGAATCCGACAAACACATCTGTAAACAAAATAATTACGAAAGCTTTCGCACTGTCGCTGAGGCCGTAAATCACATCGTCCATGAAAGACTTTAAAATCTCAATCTCTTTCTTGTTAGTGACGATAATCGCGGCAAAGGCAATGCAGGAAATCAAATCGGCAAAAATATTTTTAATAGCTCCACCACTTTCAGATCGGTATTCCTCCGCTAGCTCAACTGCTTTCTCGGCAATCTTCTTTTCCGTTTCCTCTAAAGAAAGCGACGGAGCAATGCCTATTAACCTTTGAAATTTGAGGTGCTGCTCAAATCTCTCCAGCTCTTGGAATGCTTCTTCTTCCAGGTTAACATTTATGAAAAGTGGAGCATTTTCTTTGCCTCTAAAATGGTCAACTACCGGGCCGACTAAAAAGTTTTTGGCAATTTGATTCGTCAACAGCGGAACTAAAATCAAAAGCAAAATAAATCTGAGAGAAATAATTGTTTTTACTTTGGAATTGCGAAAATTCTTGACTACTTCTTTTTCAGCTCCCGGATCTAAATCTTTAGTGATTCGATTCAAAGTTCCCAAAAGCGATCGCGGTAATAAATTCACTTCTTCATAGTTAGTGTCAACCTCACCATCGTGAATTTTAACAGAATTAGCTGAACCTTTATTTTGGTCAGGTGGAGAAGTGCTATTTTTGGTAGATTTTGCCTGCACATTTACTGAACTTACAACCGGAACAATTGCCGTCGATCTACTATTATTAATATACTTGTCGATGACTGCATCAATAAACTCTAGCTTCTCAAATATAAGGGATGCTCTATCTTTATTGTTGAGATGTAATCCGTGCTGGTGATAATCAGCGCTGTGCCCCGCCTTCGGTTTAGCCCCCACTCGCTCCGGCAGTTCCAAAAAAGAACGGCTAGCATTAAACTCAACCATTCGGGTTTGGATGACCTTGAGGTATTTTTGCAGTTCGGATTTAAAGTAAGACAGTGTGCTTTGTCCGTAATCTCCCGATCGCTCAGAGATTCCTTGACCGCCAAAATGCTCGTCTTCGATCGCCTTAATTGCTAACGCAGCATCGTAGGCCTGTTCTAGAGCCCTCTCAGGCGTTTCTCGATACCATTGGTGAAGGCTGTAGAGATATTTTACAATCCTGTTCCAGGGAGAAGTATTCATAGCTAAAGCTGGTTAGTGGGCTGTAGACATTAGTGATTAAAGTATTCACGGTATGGTAACAAATTTACATAAATTAAGAACTGCCACCGAAGATTCAATTTGGATTGTCGGATCTGCCCGCAGTGGCAAAACCACTCGTTTAGTCGAGCAGTTCTGCATTTGGAGCAAAACTGTCAAGCCTCTGCCTGCAACAGTTTCAGGGCGATCGAGTTCCGGGCGGCGGCGGGCTGGACAAACTGCCCCAGCAATTTTAGTCTTAGCAGCTAACGGAGACAACCGGCTAGAATTGGCCGATCGCATCGCCGTCGCTACCGAAGGAAAATATACCTTTCACTCCACAACGCCCTTCGGTTTTTTTGAGCAGGAAGTATTGTTATTTTGGCCCCTGCTAGTTCAGTCGCTGGATGTGAGAGCTCAATTTCCCCTACGGCTGCAACCTGAAACAGAACTGGAACTTGCCGCGAGACTCTGGCGTCGCGAACTAGACGAAGGCATTTTGCAAAAAACAGGGGTAAGTCCAAACCGAATGGTGCGTCGAACACTAGACTTATTACAACTTGCTGCTGTCAGCGGTACACCGAGAGAAGAGATTCCCAGCATTCTGGAACAGGGATTTGCGGCTGACGGCGGCTCGACAAACCTGTGGACTAGCATGGGAGAGTTGCTCGAAAGGTGGCGGGAATGGTGCTTGACGCGGGGGTTCCTGACTTACGGGATTGTTTGCGAACTCTACTGGCGCTATTTGTTGCCGGATGTCAGTTACCAGCAGCATTTGGCCTCTAGATATCAAGCTGTGATCGCAGACGATGTTGACGATTATCCGGCGATAAGTCGCCATTTGTTCGATCGAATGCTCGACCAAGGTGCAGCGGGAGCATTCTCCTACAATCCAGATGGAGGAGTGCGTTTGGGCTTGGGAGCTGACACGGAATACCTAGCCCGACTCGAAAGCCGCTGTCAAAGCGTGGAAAATTTGGACGCAAAAGCCGGTTTAGCCCCAGAGATTGGAGATTTAGCGGTAAGTTTAGCAGTTAATTCTGAGGGTTTTTATCCTTTAGGCTTGAGTTTGCCCGGTAAAGTTCGATCGCTCCAAACCACTTCCCGCGCTCAACTGCTGCGAGAAACCGCCGAAATCATCGTCGATGCGGTGAAGTCACAAGCCGTGGAACCGCAGGAAATCGCTGTAATTGCCCCTGGGATGGATGCGATCGCCCGTTACAGTTTAACGGAAATTCTGGCGCGAGATAATATTGCCGCCGTATCTCTCAACGATCAGCGGCCGCTCTCGACTACCCCAGAGATTCGAGCTTTACTCACTTTGTTAGCGTTAGTTTATCCGGGACTCGGCCGTTTAGTCGATCGAGACGGCGCAGCCGAAATGCTCGTAGTGTTGGGCAGCCAGAAACACAGTTCATTGGAAACAGAAGATTCCAACTCGACGTTCAATCTAAAATCTCAAATTCACAATCAAAAATCGATCGACCAAGTGAGAGCAGGTTTAATCGCCGATCACTGTTTTTGTCCCGATATCGATCGACCTCAATTGCTGCCCATTACAGCTTTTCCCCGGTGGGACAGACTGGGACACCGAGCAGCCAGGGCCTACGAGCAGATTGTGGAGTGGATCGAACAACAGCGATCGCAACAGCAGGAGCGGCTGTTGCCGAGCCCAATTGCCCTACTCGATCGAGCCATCCAGAAATTTCTCATGAACGACAGATACCTGCCCTACGATCGGCTAGCAGCCCTGCGCGAGTTAATGGAAACAGCCAGCCACTACTGGGAAATCCACGGGCGAATGCAGCGCGTAGAACCAACCAACGGCGGCGACTCAGAAACCATCGCCCGGTTCATCCAGTTGTTGCGCCAAGGAACCGTCACCGCCAACCCCTTTCCAGTGCGTCCAGAAGGCCCAGCAGCCAGAGCCGTCACCCTCGCCAACATCTTCCAGTACCGCAGCAGCCGCCGCGCCCACAAATGGCACTTTTGGCTGGATGCCGGCTCGCCCCTGTGGCTGAGCGGCGGTGCGGCGACATTGTTTGGCGCTCCCTTATTTTTGCGATCGCAACTGGGGCGACCCTGGGAAACCGAAGAGGAAACGGCGGCCGACCAACAGCGACTGCGGCGAATTCTGCTAGATTTGTTAAGTCGCTGTTCCCTGCTTTACCTTTGCCACAGCGAACTATCCGTCAGTGGACAAGAACAAACCGGGCCGCTTCTGCCCCTAATTAACAGCTCTGTTTCTTGTCAGCAGTCAGCATAAGGCATTCGCTTCTGCAGGCAAGGCGCACATCTGTATTCAGCATTCGACATTCGGGAAGAAAAAATTATGACGGCGAAGATTTTTTTTTTTCGGATTCTGGATAAGTACACTGGGCTGACTCCCAGCCAGAATTCTAGGTTATATATCGAAATGGCGCGATATTAAAGTATACCCAACCTAGGCATCAAAACGTGCAATCATTAATATTTTGATATCAAAAGATGCCCCGCTTAAAAAATATCTATAGCCGTTGCAGTTTTGATTTAGTATGTTAGAAATAATGGGGTTATTAATCAATTTTAAGCCAGATTTGTGGCAACAAACTGATACTAATCAGTTCTTAAAGTTAATCGGGATCGTCGTTTAAAGGAGCCAAAATAATGCCAAGTGCAGTGCCAGCAGTAATTATACCACCAACACCAACACCAGAACCACCTCCAACACCAGAACCACCTCCAACACCAGAACCACCTCCGACGCCGCCAACACCTCCAACACCAGCACCACCTCCAACACCTCCAACACCTCCCTCCGGGGACGACACAATTGGCGACATAGACGACACAGGGGGCGGAGGCCAAGGTACCTCGCCTGCAGTCATCGGCGGCGTAGTCCGCGGCACAGAAATCAACGATTCCTTAGTTGGCAGTCCCGGGCCCGACGTGATTTCCGGGCTGCAAGGCAACGACAACCTGCAAGGAGTCGGGGGCGACGATTTACTATTTGGCAACGACGATGACGACGTGCTGTTCGGCAATGAGGGCAACGACGTTCTCGACGGCGGTTTAGGACTCGATACCCTGTACGGAGGCAAAGGCAACGACTGCCTCGACGGGGCAAATAACCCTGACCTGCTGTATGGCAATGACGCCAACGACACGGTAATCGGAGGCGAAGGCAGAGACACGGCTTACGGCGGAAAAGGCAGCGACAGCTTGCGTGGGGGTGCTGGCGACGATAGCTTTTTGGGCGATCGAGGCGACGACATCGTGTGGGGCGACCAAGGCAACGACTCGCTCTTCGGCGGCGACGGCGAAGACTTGGTATTTGGCAACGAAGGAGGCGACTGGCTATACGGAAACGCCGGCGGGGATACATTTTTTTCCGGCGACGGCGACGACATCGTATTCGGCGGCGACGGTGATGACATCGTGGACGGCGGTGCTGGCAACGACGTTATTTGGGGCGAAGCAGGCAAAGACGTAGTGGCAGGAGGCGAAGGCAGAGATGTCTTCGTCATCGGTGCCTTCAGTTCTCCCAGTGGCAGCAGCAGCGACGGCACTAACCCGGCATTTATCACCACAGGCGGCCCCGATATCGCCGATGCCGACATTTTCACAGACTTTCGCCAAGGCGAAGATTTAATCGGGTTAACCGGCGACCTCAAGTTTGAAGATTTGGTAATCTTCCAAAGCACTGAGACCAAAGCCGGCAGTACGATTATTCGCAACGGCGTCAGCGGCGACTTTTTAGCAGTATTGCCCGGAGTAGACAGCAGAACCCTAGGGCGAAGCTCATTTGTAATTGCCCCCACAGTTCCCGGCAGCGCAACTCCCCTTCCGCTACCGACGCCGACACCGACGCCGACACCGACGCCGACACCGACACCGACAGGAAGTCCGACGCCGACAGGAAGTCCGACGCCGACAGGAAGTCCGACACCGACGCCGACACCAACGCCGACAGAGCCGGTGCCGACGTTCCCTACACCGAATTTGCCGACGCCGACAGGAAGTCCGACGCCGACAGGAAGTCCGACGCCGCCGACGCCCATCTTTAACCAACCTCCAAGAGCAGTTAACGACAACTTCACCACGGTTGCGGGTCAAGAACTCAGTTTCAACGTTCTGTTGAACGACACTGACCAGGAACAAAGCGCTCTGACTGTCACGACTTTTGCTCCAGCAAGCAAAGGGAGCGTGGTTCCCGTGGGCGGCGGCGTATTCAAATACACCCCGAATCCGGGCTTCTCGGGTACTGACAGCTTCAGCTACTCGATCTCAGACGGCAGCGGCGGCACAAGTAAGGCGGTAGTAACCATCAACGTCAGTAACCCGCCGCAGCTAATAATTAACGACGGTGTAGTGGTTGCCAAAAGTAATCCTATCCAGACAATCACTGCCGCCGATTTGTTAATCACAGATCCCGACAACAGCCCCTTGGAAATCGTTTACACGATTACTAAAGCCCCCGATGCTACCAGAGGTTTTGTCCAAAGGGGTAGCACCTTTCTCAACGTCGGCGGCAAATTCACGCAAGACGATATCAACAACAACATCGTCAAATACAACTTGCTGGCGACAGGTGGCAGCGACACTTTCACGTTTACAGCCTCCGACGGCTCTGCAACTATCGGGCCGGCATCCTTCAGCATCACGGTGGTAGATAATATTGTCGATCGCAGCGCACTCCCTGCCAGCAGCTTTACAGGCAGCAACCTCAGCGACTTCATCCTCGGCGGGGCGGGCGACGATACCCTCTCTGGGGGCGACGGCAACGACCTGATCGATGGTAATGGCGGCAACGACCTCGTATTCGGTGAAACAGGCAACGACTCGCTGGTGGGTGCGATCGGCAACGACACCGTTGACGGCGGACTGGGCAACGACACCGTTGACGGCCAAGACGGCATAGACTCGCTGATCGGCGGACTGGGCAACGACCTGATGTTCGGCGGCAATGACAATGACAACCTCCTGGGCGGTGACAACAACGACACCATTGACGGCGGAACAGGCAATGACTCGATGTTGGGAGAATCCGGCGACGACTCGATACTTGGTGGCGCTGGAACCGACACCTTACTTGGTGGCATTGGCGACGACTCCCTCGACGGCGGTGCAGGCGACGACATCCTCGACGGTGGACTGGGCAGAAACTTGCTCGACGGCGGTATCAATAACGATTCCATCTTGGGCGCCGACAGCGATGACACGATTTTGGGTGGACAAGGCAACGACACGGGACTCGGAGGTTCGGGCAATGACTACGTGTTGGGCGAGGCCGGCAGCGACTCCCTCGACGGCCAAGCGGGCGACGACACTCTCGACGGCGGTGCCGGCAGCGACTGTCTCAGCGGCGCCTTCGGCAATGACTTGGTATTGGGCGGCGATGACAACGACTCGCTTTCCGGCGGTGCAGGCAATGACATTGTGGGCGGTGGTGTCGGTTCTGACTTGCTCACGGGCGATGCGGGCAATGATTTCTTCTACTACGAAACTCCCAGCGAAGGTGTGGACGTGATTGCTGACTTTAACGCTAACGGCAGCGAGACCGACAGATTTTTGTTCAGGTCGTCAAATTTCGCAGGTTTAACCAACTCAGGAACTACTCTCGATTTCACCAGTTTTATCGTCAGGAATATCGGGTCTAGCGGCGACGACATCAGCAAGCAATCAGTCATTTTGTTTGAATCTAAATTTGATAACGCTCAAGCAGTAAATGCAGTGTTGAAGAATCAAAAGGGTTCGAGCAAAACGGGAGCTTTCTTCGTGTACCTGAACAATACTTTTAACAAGTACGTTCTCGGCTTCGACCCGAATGTGGCAGATGACAGTCTCCCAGCTTTCGATTTGGCAGTGTTGAATTCTATTCCTACAGTGCCGGGAGCGCTCAGCACCGTCATTACTGCATCTGACTTTAAGTTTATTTAGTAGTTTTTGAGTAGCGTCGCAAGGAGTCGGAACAATGCCAAGTGCAGTACCACTAATTTTTCTCGAAGGGCGGCTACCCGATGAGAACGGGGATAGTTTGGATAGCGGTACGGTGCCGCAGCCTACGCCGTCGTCGGGAACGGAGCCGATGATGACGGGGACTTCGACAGGGATGACGGGGACTTCGACAGGGATGACGGGGACTTCGACAGGGATGACGGGGACTTCGACAATGATGACGGGGACTTCGACAATGATGACGGGGACTTCGACAATGATGACGGGGACTTCGACAGGGATGACGGGGACTTCGACAGGGATGACGGGGACGGGCCCGGACATTTCGATCACGCCGGTGCCGCGGCCAACTCTGACAGTTCCCACGCCTCCCCCAGAGCCACTTTTTGTCGATGGCTTAGTTGTCGCAAATGACGGCAGTAACTATTTAATCGGCAGCTTGTTCAATGACACGATTGCCGGGGGTGCCGGCGACGACACGCTTCTGAGTCGGGACGGAGACGATCTACTCAGGGGCGAAGACGGTAACGATTCTCTCAACGGTGGCGCTGGTAAAGATTTTGTTGAGGGCGGGCGCGGTAATGACACGGCGCGGGGCGGCAAAGGCGATGACTTGGTTTCTGGCGACGAGGGCGGTGACGTAGCTTTTGGCGACCAGGGCAACGATATTGTCTTGGGTGCTGAAGGCAACGACTCGCTGTACGGCGGAAAAGGCAATGACTGTCTGCGCGGTGGTGGGGAGGACGACCTGATTTTGGGCGACAAGGGCAGTGACACTGTTTTTGGCGACACTGGTAACGACTGCCTGCTCGGCGCTCGGGGCAATGATATTTTGTTGGGCCAGGAGGGCGGGGATGTCATCACCGGCGGTGTTGGTAACGATACTGGTGACGGCGGCGAGGGTGATGACCTGATCTTCGGGGGCGACGAGAATGATTCTTTGTCTGGAGATGCTGGGGATGATGTTCTTTCGGGCGATCGCGGGTCGGATACTCTGACAGGAGGCGAGGGATCGGATATCTTTGTTCTCGGTAGGGTGGGCACGTCGGCTGGCAACGGGTTTCTCACTACTGGCGGCCGCGAAATCGGCGATGCGGATGTAATTAGAGATTTTAATGCCGGAGATTCGATCGGTCTGGCTGGAGGTCTGAACTTTACAGAGTTAGAAATTTTCCAGGGCCAAGGCTCGAATTCTAGCAACACGATTATTAGGGACAGGCGAACTGGGGAATTTTTGGCGGTGTTGATTGATGTTCGATCGAACTCGCTAGATGAATCTAGGTTCACTACAGCTCAAATACCGCGCGTAAACGACAATCCCTTCACCATTGAGGGCACAACTCCTTCTAGCGGCGGCACAGGTACTAATAGCGGCGGCACAGGTACTAATAGCGGCGGCACAGGTACTAATAGCGGCACAGGTACTAATAGCGGCGGCACAGGTACTAATAGCGGCGGCACAGGTACTAATAGCGGCGGCACAGGTACTAATAGCGGTGGCACAGGTACTAATAGCGGCGGCACAGGTACTAATAGTGGCGGCACAGGTACTAATAGCGGCACAGGTACTAATAGCGGTGGCACAGGTACTAATAGCGGCGGCACAGGGACTAATAGCGGCACAGGTACTAATAGTGGCGGCACAGGTACTAACAGCGGCACAGGTACTA
>NZ_JAUBTU010000063.1:0-29842 GCF_036705085.1 Microcoleus sp. B6-A1 | reverse complement strand
ATAGCGGCGGGACAGGTACTAATAGCGGCGGGACAGGTACTAATAGCGGCGGGACAGGTACTAATAGCGGCGGGACAGGTACTAATAGCGGCGGGACAATAACGGAGCCATTGCCGACACAGGTTCCGGGTACGAGTCCGAATCCGACTGCGGGCGCGACAACTCCGAGTCCGAGCCCTTCGATCGTCCCGACTCCAACTGCGACAACCCCAACTCCTCCGCCTTTGGGCGGGGGGCCGACTCCGCCGAGTTTTACATCTCCGACTCCTAACCAGCCGCCGATCGTGGAAGCGGGCAAGACGGTGACTGGTTTGCAGAATTTGCCTCTGTCTCTGAGCATTTCGGCACCTAGCGACCCGGAGGGCGATCCACTGTCGATCGCGGTAGTCGGACTTCCCAATCCTACTTTTGGTCAGGTAATTACCGGTACGAACCCGATCGCCGTGAACCAAAAGTTAACTGTTCAGGATTTACTCGGGCTGAAATTCCAACCTGGAACAAACGCGATCGGGCCAGCCGGTTCTTTCAGCTACAGCGTAGCTGACGACCAAGGCGGCACGGCAGCAGCGTCAGTGGCGATTAACATCAATTCTTTCGATACCTCCGTAACTGTTCCAAGTACCCTGTCGCCGATTGCTGTCAATGACGGCATCGTATTTACGAGTACGAATAATTCGCTGCCCACTTTCATTGATGTGCTGGCCAACGATTCCAGCCCGCAAAAAGGGACGCTCAACATTATCAATGTCAGCACACCGCAACTGGGGATAGCTGTAAATCTTGTCTCTCAAGTCCAATTCATCCCCGGCAACGTAGCGGGTACAACTGCTTTCACCTACAGCGTCAGCGACGGATTCGGGACAATTCCGGGCGTAGGTACTATCACCGTTCAAATCTTGCCTGCAGATAGCGGGCCTAACAATTTAGTTGGGGGTTCTTTGCCCGACAATTTGGACGGTTTGGCGGGCAGCGATACTATTGATGGTCAAGGCGGCAACGATACGATTAACGGCGGTGTGGATAACGACGTGCTCGTAGGGGGCCTCGGCGCAGATACCATGAGGGGGGGCGGCGGCGGCAATCAATACCGCTATACCAGCCCTGCACAAGGTGGGCCTGGCTTTGATGCGGCTTCTTCGGCGGCGATCGAGGCTGCGATCGCGGCGGGCGGATACGATGTGATTACTGATTTTAACGGTCTCGGTGTGCCGATCGCCGATCAGTTTAATTTTGCCCCCGGATTTGCGAATCTGGGCGGTAACACCCAAGTTCTGCTGAATGTGCAGACAACTGTTTCTGCAAATATTCTGGGAGGAAGTGCTTTCTTGTTTGCCTACGATTCCGGCGGCAATACTTACATTATTTATGACGGCAATGGCAATAACGTCACTGGCGGCGATTCTCGCATTTTGGCGAAGTTAAATGGTGTAACTGGGGTTTCTTCTCTTTCGGAATTTGATTTCACGTTTATCTAAAAAGATAAGAGGTTTGAAACCGCAGATTAAGGCAGATAAAAACAGATTTTGTTGGCAGTTTATCTGCGTTAATTTTGGTTCATATCATGTCCGGTCGATTAACCATGATTCCTGTAGGGGCGGGTTCACCAAGATATTGAATAGAAACGGGAAAATTTGTAAACCCGCCCCGGCCTTTAATCGCGTTCAATCGATCGGACATGATATCACGGTGGTGAAAAAATCAATCTGATTATCTTCAGAAAACAATGCCAACAAAGAGCCAAGCATAGCACCGAGCTTTAAGACAAATAAGAGGTTTGAAACCGTAGATTAACGCAGATAAACGCCGATTTTCTGGGCAGTTAATCTGCGTTAATTTGCGTTCATCTGCGGTAAAAAATTAAATCTGATTTTCCTCCGAAAACAATCCCAACAAAGGGCCGAGAATAGCGCCGAAAACAAAGCCGCCGGCGTGAGCCCAGTAGGCAACTCCCCCGGATTCCATGCCGACACTTGCCGGGGCATTCAAGGAAGCCAAGCCACTCAATGCTTGCTGTGCAAACCAAAATCCTAGAAAGAAGAAAGCGGGGACTCTGACAGTGGTAAAAAAGATTCCCAGGGGCAGCAGTGTCAGAACTTTGGCTTGGGGATATCTGAGAATGTAAGCTCCCATCACGCCTGCGATCGCGCCGCTAGCACCTAGGGACGGAATGGCAGATGCTGAGGAAAAAAACCACTGAGTTAGTGACGCTAAAACGCCGCAACTAAGGTAAAATATTATAAATTTGATGTGTCCTAAACGGTCTTCTACGTTGTTGCCAAAAATCCACAGAAATAACATATTTCCCGCAATGTGGAGAAAGCCTGCGTGCAGGAATTGGGAACTAATTAGCGTCGTCCATTCGGGAAATGGCGAAACTGGCAGCGCAACCCGACACATACTGCTTAACTGACAAGGAACTACGGCCCAAGAGTAGAAAAATTGGGTTAATTGTCGATCGCCCAAACTGAGTTCGTACAAAAATACTAATATGTTTGCGGCAATCAGCCCGTAGGTGACGTAGGGAGTGATAGTAATGGGATTTTCATCGCGTAAGGGAACCACAGCCTTTTTTTCCTCATCAAAATATTGGCAACAGAGTAGCGCATTTATAGCCCAGGTGTCTCCTGTCTAAAGGAAGAGGGAACAAATCAATCGATTTTTGATTTTTGATTTTTGATTTTTGATTAAAGAATTGAAGAATTGAAGAAAGCGACTTTACGGATGTATCCGGGGGCTGGTTAATCGATTTTTGATTTTTGATTTTTGATTTTTGATTTTTGATTTTTGATTTTTGATTTTTGATTTTTGATTTTTGATTTTTGATTTTAGAATTGAAGAAAGCGACTTGACGGATGTATCCGGGGGCTGCTTATCGGATACTATATTTTTTATTTCTGCACGGATGAATCCGGGGGCTTGTACCGCCCCCTGGTGCCGCAAGCTTCCTTCAAACCCGCCGTGTCCCGGTGAAACAAAAATAAAACCCATTTAACTCAATTGGCGTAAGTCCCACACCGTAACTGTACCCGGTTCGGTGTTGGGATATAAGCCAAACAAAAATATAGAAAGAGTTGGCATATAGAGTTGATTTGAGTTAATATATAGATGGTTGCGACCCACTCACTCGGCTGTAATAACAAAACGGTCATAGTAGCAGTAAGATGCTTACCGGGAAACTGCGAGAGAAAGGAGGAAAAGGCAGACCGCTGGTTAGTATGGTATGCCCTGCTGTAAAAAATAACCCATGTTTGTTGTACGAAAATAGTTTTTGGTCTTAGGAAATAGGACTTCTGCGTGGGTTCCCTACGAGGGGATAAAGGGCGTAAAAGCCCAGAGATGCTGTGTAAGACTCCGATCGTCTTTGAGGACGAATATTCAGCAATGAATATCCCCAATAGAGCGACAGCAAACGAGACACGAAGCCCGAATTATAACGGTACTCCGTTTAGTTTGGGTATTTCACTAAAACCCTCCACCTTGCAGTTAGTTGAATATCTGCTTTTTAGTCTTGGGTTTTATTTTACCGCAAAGGCGTATATTGTAGGATTGCAGAGCAAGTTTGTAGTTGCGATATTGGTGGAGGTTTTCACCTCTCAACAAAACTACAAACTTATTGATACTCTTGCTGATTACATTTTTACAGCAGGGCTAGTCGAAGGTTTAGGCGACTTAATTTCCTGGGAAACTGCACGGGCGCGGTAGAGTTTAGCAACGGCTTGCTCACACTTAGACAAATCCGATTCTATCTCTGTCAAAATGGCAGTTGATACGGGATCTGTGAACTTCACCCGCAGGTTGTTGACATCGACAACACCGGTTTGCAACTCACCGAGAGTGCTCCGCAGTAAGAACGTTTCATCTGTTCCTTGCATCGAAGCTTTTAATTTAGCGTATTTGTCAGCAATTTGGGCAGGAATTGAGGGTTTTTCACCAAAATCGTTGAGGCGTTTTTCCAGAGCGAGGATGTGGTTCTGTTTGTTTTGAATCATTTCTCTCAAGAGCGATCGCAAATCGCTATCTTGCGTTTTTTCCGCATAATTTTGAAACGCTTCGCAAGCATAGCGTTCCCCTGCGAGGGCGGTATTCAAACCTTTAACAATGTCGCCTTGTGTAGAACCTCCCCAACCATTAGCTAATTTCCACCATTCTGCATTTGTGTCAGTTTCTTCTGGCAAACCGACTTCTTTTCCGCCGTAACCGAGGCGAGCCAGAATTGCGGTGGTAAATATTGCTAAATCTCCCGGTTGGCGGGAAGTGATCAAGTTGCCGTCAACTACTAAAGCTTCGTTAATGTAGTTAGCCCCGGCATTGATCATGTCTGTCTTAATTGCCAAGAAACCTGTGGCATTTTTGCCTTTTAGCAAGTCGGCTTCAATCAAAACTTGCGGGCCGTGGCAAACAGCAGCGACGATTTTTCCTTGCTCAAAAGCTTCTCGTACAAAACGTACTGTATTGGGATTAGTCCGCATCATATCAGGAGCCATACCGCCGGGAATTATCACTGCATCGAATTCTGCGGGTACTGCTTCTGTGGTAGTTCCGTCAGCCTGCTGGGCAACTTTTCCTTGTTTCCCTGCATACTTTTCGTTTGTCCGCGAACCGAGGACAACTACATCAAAATTTGCTTGTTTTAAGGCGTTGTAAGGAACTAAAAATTCCGAATCTTCCACTCCATTTTCGATGAGTATGGCAACTCGTTTTGTGTTGCTACCATTATCGGTTGTCATAATCAAATTTCCTCAGACTATCTTTTTATCTAACCCTAAATGATTTATGATGTTTTTAGCGTCTTGCTAAAGTGATAAATTAGTTGGTTTTAAAAGATGTCAGCGTGAGCCTTGAGAGGTATTTTACAGTAATTGTCTCAATGCACATAAGAAGCTCCGTTAATGTCGATCGTAGTCCCGGTAGCGTGCGTAGCCAAACCGGATGCTAAAAACGCGATAACATTAGCAACATCTTGAGGAGGAGCGATTTTGCCGATCGGGATATCGCGAATAATATCAGCTTCACCGAACTCCTGAATAAACTGATTAGACATTTCTGTACTGACAAATCCCGGTGCAACTGTAAATGCCAAAATATTATCAGCCGCAAACCCTCTAGCAATGCTGCGAGTTAAAGCAACAATAGCACCTTTAGAAGCAGCGTAGTGCAGATAATTCGGGTCATCGCCGCGAAAAGCAGCGCGACTTGCTATATTAATAATTGTACCGACTCTGCGAGTTTGAAAATGCAGAATAGATTCCCGGCACAAATCGGCAACGGCAATTAAATTAACTTGTAGAGTTTGCTGCCAAGCTGAAGACCAAATATCGAATTTATCCTCGATACCCGCTGACTGCATAATCCCCGCGTTGTTAACTAAAATATCAATATGACCGCGCCATTTTAAAGCATCTCGCCACAAAGTCGAAGCCGCGTTTTCCACCATCAAATCTGCTGCTAATAAAAAACAGCGATCGCGCGCAACACTTGCTGCGATCGCTTCCGCTTCTTTCTGACTGCGAAAGTAATGCAAAATCACCTCAGCCCCAGCATTAACCAGAGTCCGCACCGTCACTGCACCAATCCCTTTCGAGCCACCTGTTACTAAAATTACCTTTCCGGTTAAATCAATCATTTATGTCTCTCTTTTCTCTTTCTCTGTGACCTCTGCGCCCTCTGCGGTTAGTAAAAAAAATCAATCCCCTTCACACACGAAATAGAATTGCTATATGATACAGCACATTCCATCTAATGTGTATGCCATTTCCTCATGCTGATGGATATCTGCAATAGACATCTCCAAAAACTTCCAAATCCTTTCCCCGGTTTGTTTCTATTGGAAATATAGCCACTGCTGAAAGCACTCTAGCTTCTTTGTCCTTAAACTCGATAACTACAGTGGATTCGGCAGCAGAGGTCGAATTAACTCCATAATTCGGTCAGAATTAAAATTATTGATATAATCCGTTAGTGCTTTGGACAAACTTGATTTGGATTCGGGAATTTGTAAAATTAATTCGTTCATAACTTCCGTATCGAGATAGTAAGCGGCTTGATACATTTGTTCTAACCACTGAGGGGGCATCATGGATAGATATTCAATAGACACCGTTTCAACTAATTGTTTTTGTGGAGTTTGTTCTACGACTTCGTAGATATATTGCAGTCCCAAATATTTAGCTAGTTTGTCAAAGATGTCTCTCTGCTGAAAGGGCTTGCTTATAAAGTCGTTAAAGCCAGCCATAAGAACTTTCTCTCGATCTTCTTCCAAAACACTGGCAGTTAAAGCAATAATGAGAGTTTCTTGGCTCTTAGGGCGTTCTCTAATATATTTAGTAGCTGTGTAGCCATCGACGATCGGCATTCGTAGATCCATCAGAATCAGGTGCGGCAGCCAAGTCTCGCACAGTGAGAGCGCCTCCACTCCCTGTTTTGCTTCTCTCACCTCAAAACCAACCGAGGTAAGGAGCTCGACTAACAAGCGGCGATTTTCTTCTAAATCTTCAACAATAAGAATGCGGTAAGTCGGTTGTCCGGGAGCTAAACCAATTACTCTTTGATTAATTAATTCTGGGGGTAAGGATTCTGCTTGAGGTAACTGTACACCAATCTCAAAAGAAAAAGTGCTACCTTGGTTCAAAGTGCTTTTAACCCGAATTTGACCGCCCATGAGTTTGACGAGTTTTTGACTTATCGCTAAACCAAGCCCACTGCCTTGACTCAAATTCTTCCCGGCTTCGGCTTGCACAAATACCTTAAATAGGCTATCAATTTCTGTGGGCGCAATTCCCACGCCTGTATCCTCAACTTCAAAACATAGGTGACAGGATGTTTTGTCTCTTTGTGCTGCTCTTACCCGTAGGGTGACGCTTCCTTGGTTGGTAAACTTAATCGCATTACTGAGCAGATTGACCAAGACTTGATATAGTTTTTTCTCGTCGCTATGCACAAATTGAGGAATGTCGGGAGCTAGCTCGAAAATGAGTTGCAATTCTTTAGATTGGACTTTAACTTGGAACATTTCTTCAATAGAAGTCAGCAAACTTGTCAAATCAAACTCAGAAGGATTGAGGGTCATCCGTCCGCTCTCTATTTTGGATAAATCTAAAATATCGTTAATCAAGTCCAATAAATGTCTACCGCTACGATTGACAATCTGTAAACGTTCTTGGAGAGAAGGAGTCAGATTTCTATCATAGCTCATCAATTGCGTGAATCCCAAAATTGAGTTGAGGGGGGTGCGGAGTTCGTGGCTCATATTGGCGAGGAAGACAGTCTTGGCTTGGTTTGCTTCATTTGCCTGCTGAAATTCCAACTCAGCTTGTTTGCGATCGCTAATGTCAATTAAATATCCCAAGATTTCTACTGGTGTACCTGAATTATCTCGAATTAGCCTAAGCTGAGCGAGCATCCAGCGATAAACCCCATCGGAGCGACTCAAACGGTATTCGTGGAAGTAAAAATCATTAACGAATAGATTTGCTAACCCATTAACCACTGGTTCTACATCATCTGGGTGTAAGTGATTCACCCAAAATTTAGAATCTTCTAAAAACTCCCTGCTTTCGTAGCCCAATACATCTTTGATATTTTCGCTGATGAAAGTTGCTCCATAATCGCCAGCAGGTTTACTGCTAAAAATGACCACGGGGCTGTAGTTTAGAAGAAAGTTGAGGCGATTTGTGGTAGCTTGCAAGGCTTGCTCAGCCAGTTTTAGCTCTGTTGCGTCCTCCTGAACGGCAACATATACAGTTCCGTATTCAGGATGCTCAAACATGGATGTATTAACTCTGCACCAAAAGAGAGTTCCATCTTTCTTTCTATTGTGGACTTCATATTTCGCTTCCCCGGTCTGTTCAATTTGAGTTACGATATCTAGAACGGTTACATCTGGTGTAACCTTTGTATCGACATAATTTAAGATACCAACGGATTGACCTGCGAGTTCGCCCTCTGTGTAGCCAAACATAGCGTCAAAGGTAGGATTGGTATAGACTATCATGAGGTCTGAGGCTTTGATTAAACACACTCCTCCTGCCATGTTATTCATGATAACGCTTTGAAGCTCTAGCGTTTTTTGAGCTTCTTTCCGAGCCGTAATGTCTTGGATTTGAGCAATAAAATGCAGTGGATTTCCCTGTCCATCTTGTACTAGCGAGCCATCAAGAAGAATCCAAATTATATGTCCTTGTTTATGGTAATACCGTTTTTCCAGTTGGTAAGTTGAAATTGTTCCTGCTAATAGTTGATTTGCATAACTAAGATCCGAGTCTAAATCGTCAGGATGGGTAAGGTCTTGGAAAGTTAACGCTAACAACTCTTCTGAGGAGTAGCCAAGAATCTGACATAAGGCAGGATTGACTTTAATCCAGTGCCCATCAAGTGAAACGATCGCCATTCCGATAGAGGCATCTTCAAACGCATGGCGAAACTGCTCTTCACTGTTTCGTAAAGCCATCTCAATTTTTTGGCGATCGCTAATATCGCGCATAATAACAGTAAATACCGTTTCGTCTCTCATTTCCAGCTTAGAAATAGAGGCTTCAGCCGAAAACTGCGTTCCATCTTGACGACGACCCAAAATCTCGCTTCGTTCTCCCATCCTTCGCGCTCTGGTAGAAGACTGTGCAAATTGTTTGATATGCTGCGGATGTGCATCTCTAAACTGTTCTGGCAGCAGTAAATTCAGTGGCTCCCCTAAAATATCCTCAATTTTATAGCCAAACATCTTTTCTGCCCCATGATTAAACAGGGTAATACGTTGAGTGCGATCGACTGAAATAATTGCATCATTGGCGATTTCTAGAATTCCCGCAAAACGAGCCTGCGATTTTTGTAAAGCATCTGTTCGTTCAGTCACAAGAATTTCTAAAGTTTGGTTAAGTTTTTTAATTTCTTTTTCCGCTTTTTGGCGCCTGTAATCTATCTGGTTTAAAGAGCGAGCCGTCCCCAAGATGAGAATTGAGAACGTGACAACCATAACAGTTGAACGCAATGTATAGCCAAAATTAGCGTTATACCAGCCTAAATTTTGTCCCTGAAGAGTGAACCAGTTCAGTGTCACTGGAAAGATCATCGCCCAAGGCAGCAACCACCAAACCATTACTCCGCCAACTAGGGGACTTGTTACTACTTGCATTAATCCTTCCTTGGGGCGGAGCCATAAAATTCCTCCATAGAGGATGAAAAAGGTGGCGATCGTGTTTAGGGGTTGAGTCGTCGTAATTGTGGCCAAACGTTCAAGAATATCGACATGGAATAGGTGTGCAAATAAAGCTAGTAGAGAAATTAAAGTTGCAACACTACTAAAAATTTGAGCCAAGCAAGTATCCCGTTGGGAATTTTGCCCTAACAGTAACAGTGCTAGTCCCATCAGCACAAAATTTAGGGCGGTATTTACTCCCATTCTTCCCGGATAAGGAGTCGCTGAAGACACGAAATCTCGGAAAAGCCACTCATCAATACCCAGCTTCCAACCAAAAATATACTGGCTCAGCGTCAGCAGACCCATGATGATTATCAATCCTGCCATCCCTTGAGCGATGCGATGGTGCAGTCGGCTTCTTTGGTACTGCAACAATCTCAAAGACACTCCAGCCAGCAAAAAGCAAATTGCCGTGTTTGCTTTCATGGTCGAAGTCATACCGGGAAAACCACTTTTGAGTAGGGAGATGTCAAATTGCCAACCCAGCAGCACGAGACATCCATTTGCAATGACGAGTAGACTTGCCATGTGAAAAATGCGCTTGTTCATAAATCGGCTGCTTAGGTTGAAAAACTGTTATTCTGATGTTACGCGAAGCGAAGAAGGGCAACCACGAGGGGACTGCCCCTAGCCGAACAATGCAGATTTTGTAGGGCTGCGCCCCGTTGCCAGCGCCATATCTCGGCTCGCAGGACTTCTTTCTGCCTAAAGTGACTTTTATAATCTAATACTTCAACTATACTATTGGTGCATAGGCTTATATTCCTCTAGCAGGAAACTAGGGAAATCAGTATGATTGTCGATACAACGAGCGATAGGTTTAGCGATCGAGCTACAAACTACCGAGGCAATATTTTAATTGTTGACGATCTGCCTGATAACCTGCGTCTGCTCAGGGATACTTTGAGGGCAGAGGGTTATAAAGTTCGCAGTGCTATAACAGGGGCAATGGCGATCAGAGCTGCCCAATCGCCATCGACGGAGTTAATCTTACTAGACATTAAATTGCCTGATATTGATGGTTATGAAGTTTGCCGACAATTAAAATCTGACGAGCGCACTGCAGAGATTCCAATAATTTTTTTGAGTGCGCTCAATGAAACTTTTAATAAGGTGCAAGGGCTGGCTGCGGGAGGGGTAGATTATATTGCTAAGCCATTTCAAGTCGAAGAAGTATTAGCTCGTGTCGAAACCCACCTAACTATTGGAAGGCTGCAACAAAAACTCCAAAAGCAGAATTTACGTCTCTTGATAGAAATTGAAGAACGGCAACGTCTCGAAGAGTCTCTCTTTGCCGAAAAGGAATTGGCTCAAGTGACACTGCAATCCATTGGCGATGCGGTCATTACTACTGATGCCCAAGGTAATGTGAGATATTTCAATCCTATAGCTGAGCGGCTGACAGGCTGGAGGGCTGATGAGGTTCAAGGAGTTCCTTTCTCTACAGTCTTCCTAATTGTCGATCAAGTGACGCGAGAGACAGTAGAGAATCCTATAAACAAGGCTCTATTAGAAGAGCGAATTGTGACCTTAGCTAACAATACTATTCTGATTTCCCAGGATGGAACCGAGTATCCCATTGCTGACTCGGCAGCACCGATTCGAGACCGCCAAGGTCAAATTATCGGGGCAGTCATGGTCTTTCATGATGTTACGGAATCGCGCTATCTCACCCATAAACTCTCTTGGGAAGCCAATCACGATGCCCTGACGGGGTTAATCAACCGTCGAAGATTTGAGCAGCACCTAGTTGATGCGATCGCCTCTGTTAAAGATAGCAATCACCGGCACGCTCTCTGTTATTTAGATTTAGATCAGTTCAAAGTCGTTAACGATACCGCCGGTCATATTGCTGGCGATGAGCTACTGCGCCAAATCACCGCACTTATTCAAGAGGGAGTTCGTGCTGATGATATGCTGGCTCGCTTGGGAGGTGATGAATTTGGTATTTTGCTCAATCAATGTTCGCTCTCTCAAGCAACTCAAATTGCGGAAAACCTCAAAGACTTAGTGCATCAGTTTCGGTTTATTTGGAATGGCAAAACCTTTATCATCGGAGTCAGCATTGGAGTTGTTGCTATTGACCAAACCAGCCAAAATTTGATGGAGCTTCTGGGAGCTGCTGATGCAGCTTGTTATGCCGCCAAAGCCAGAGGCCGCAACTGTGTTCATATTTATAGTCTAGATGATAGCGAACTAATTAAACAACGTGGTGAGAGGCAGTTGATTTCCAAAATCACCCGGGCGCTGGAAACCAATCGTTTTTGTCTCTACTACCAAAAAATTGTCTCTATTACTTCTAAACCATTAGTTGAGCATTATGAGATTTTGATTAGAATGCTGGACGAAAATGGACAAATAGTATCTCCAGCTCAGTTTATTCCCGCCGCCGAGCGTTACGGATTGATAACTGAGATCGATTGTTGGGTAATCGAAACTTTTTTTTCTAACTATCACAAATTACCGGAGAAAGATATTATTAGTCAAGGCTTATACACGATAAATCTTTCGGGGGCTAGCATTAGTAACAATCAGTTTATGAGGTTTTTAATAGAACAATTTTCTCGCTACAAAATCCCCCCAGAGACCATTGGTTTTGAAATCACGGAAACGGCAGCGATCGCAAACTTTGAGCAAGCCCGATATTTCATGGGCGAACTCAAAAAAATTGGCTGTTGCTTTGCTTTAGATGATTTTGGCAGTGGGTTGAGTTCGTTTGCGTATCTGATAAATTTACCAGTTGATTATCTAAAAATAGATGGTGCTTTTGTCAAGAATATTAGTCATAATTTGATTTCTCAAGCGCTGGTTGAAGGCTTTAATCGTATTGCCCATGCGATGGATCTTGAAACTATAGCTGAGTTTGTCGAAGACGAGACTATCTTAGAAAAATTGCGAGAGATTGGAGTAGATTATGCTCAGGGTTATGGGATCGCCCGCCCCGTCCCTATTAATTTTAATCGCTAGCCATCGCACGCTTGCCAGCGAACCCATTGCCTCACGCCTGCGTCCTGTCTGGAGGCCTCCAAGAGTCGATCGCCCGCTGCTACAAGGCTGGCTCAATTTACTGTGTCACATTTAGATCGAATGTGCTGTAATTGTAAAGGATTGAGTGTTCTATTGGAAATAAACCGGAAAATTTGCCATGAAAGCAGTTGCGTTCGATCGCTACGGTTCAGCCGAAGAATTGCAGTACCGAGAATTGTCCAAGCCGATCGCCAAATCCAACGAATTGTTAGTGCGAGTTCGCGCTAGCAGCGTCAATCCCGTAGACTGGAAAATCCGGCAAGGACACCTGCAACTATTAACAGGATTTAACTTTCCTCGAATAGTCGGTTCAGACATATCGGGAGTTGTCGTGGAAGTCGGCCGGGAAGTCACCAAATTTCAACCCGGAGATGAAATTTATACTTTCTTAAATCCCATCAATGGGGGTGCTTGCGCCGAATATGCGGCCGTGCCAGAATCGGATGCCGCCTTTAAACCGAAAAACATCACTCATGCAGAAGCAGCAGGAGTACCGATCGCAGGTTTAACTGCTTTGCAATCGCTGAGGGATTTGGGTCAAATTCAAGCAGGAAACAAAGTATTGATTAACGGCGCTTCCGGCGGAGTCGGCACTTTTGCCGTGCAAGTTGCGAAAGCAATGAATGCGGAACTAACGGGAGTTTGCAGTGCTAAAAATATAGAATTTGTCAAGAGTTTGGGAGCCGATTTTGTCCTGGATTACGCAGAAATTGACTTTACTCAACAAACCGATAAATATGATATAATCTTGGATGCTGTCGGGACAAGAACATTTGCTGAATGCGAAAAAGTGCTGCAAGCAGAGGGAATTTATATATCGACTTTGCCAAGTTTCGAGAACCTCGCACCGATGTTAACGAGCTGGTTTATATCGGGTAAAAAAGCTAAATTCATTCTAGCCAATGCCAACCCCAGCGATTTAGAGGCTTTGCGGGAGTTAATAGAATCCGATAAAGTTGAGCCGATTGTCGATCGCACTTACAGCTTACAAGAAGTAGCTGCAGCCCACGCTTACAGCGAAACGGGCCGCGCGATCGGCAAAATTGCGATCGTGATTGAATAATGAAGGCAGGACACGGATTTTGACACCGCTACACGGATTAATTATCGATCGTTCCTTCTGCTGCTGAAGCCAGAATGAAGAATGAAGAAGGAAGTCGGAGCAAATATGAAATAACTCTTCTCAATTTCCAATTACCAATTACCAATTTTCAATTACCCATTCCCTCTTCTCAATTACCCCTTACCACTTACCCATTCCCTATGACTGCTCCCTCAAACTTGGAGACATCCGAACAAGGTTCCGACAACAATCTCGAAGCAATTAGCCAGGAAAACAGCATTGCACCAATCGCCGGCGGTGCGATGGGTTCTCGCAACTTAGAAAACGAATTTCTAGACGAACTTCCCGACGAAGTTGAAATGTCTTTATTCGACCATTTAGAAGAATTGCGGCAGCGACTTTTCTACTCGCTAATTGCAGTAGCAATCGCAGTAATCGGTTGCTTTTTCACAGTTAAACCCATCGTGCAACTGCTCGAAGTACCGGCCGGGCCCGTCAAGTTTCTGCAACTAGCTCCGGGCGAGTATTTCTTTGTTTCTATCGAAGTAGCCGGATACAGCGGTTTGCTCATCGCCACTCCGTTTATTTTTTACCAGATAGCGCTGTTTGTTCTCCCCGGTTTGACTCGGAAAGAACGCAGGTTGCTGGGGCCTGTGTTTTTCGGTTCGAGTTTCCTCTTTTTGGGCGGTTTAGTATTTGCTTACATCGCTCTGATTCCGGCGGCGCTGAATTTCTTTGTCACCTATGGGGCGGATGTTGTAGAGCAGTTGTGGTCGATCGACAAATACTTTAAATTTGTGCTGCTGTTAATGTTCAGCACAGGCTTAGCTTTTCAAATCCCGATTGTCCAAGTATTGCTCGGCGTTTTGGGCATAGTTTCTTCCAACCAAATGCTCTCCGGCTGGCGGTATGTAGTCTTGGGAGCGGCAGTTTTGGGAGCGGTTTTAACGCCTTCTACTGACCCTTTAACGCAAAGTCTTTTAGGAGGTGCGGTGCTGAGCTTGTATTTTGGCGGGGTTGGTTTGGTAAAGCTTTTAGGACGATGAGAATTAAGAATAGCAGACAATGCAAAAGTTACCGAACATCTGAATTTTAAAATTGTCTGCTATTTTTAGCCGAGATTGGGATGGTTGTCAACTTATCTTAAAAACATTGCTTCAGCTATTTTGAGGGCGAATTCCCTATTTACTTAAGTAAGGTTATAAACATTGTGTAAAGCTAAGCTTCTCAGCTATTGGAGTAAGTTGATTGTTTTATATGATAATCTTTGCTGATTTAGTGTCTGTTTGATAAGTATTTAATATAAAATATTAAATTCACATTAGCAAAGTTTAGCGTTAGGTGTCTGGGGTCAAGGTTTTGAGCCTTAATTTACACTATTTTTTAGGCGATCGGGCTGGCAATCATAAGTTATTTTAATAAGTGGGTTTTTAAGGTTTTCATGAAGATTTGACACGAGCTGATCCTTAGTATTCGAGTTAGAGATAACATACCCACACAGTGAAATTACTGAACAAGAACGTAAAACTTCAGCAAGAGAGTCAACCTGGCTCACTGAAGTCTAGCTATATCTTTTGAGTTTCCTGGCTGCCTAAGATAGGAGACTTGTTGGTTTTTTGGGTGGATTTTTTAGTAAGTTCATTTGAAAAATCCCCACTGTAAATTTTTACCTTTTTGACGGTTTCAGTTTCTTAATCTCAATCGGAAATTAAATATATGGCAACAACAATTGGCACTACTGGCGCTGACACCTTCTCGGGCCCTCCCGCTTCCACTGCTGGCGATGACATCATCTATGGTAGAGCTGGCCATGACACTCTATTGGGCTTGGGCGGCAATGACTCGCTCTTTGGGGAAATTGGCAATGACTCGCTTGATGGTGGAGATGGAAACGATCTGCTTGACGACTATATGAATGATGGTCGGTACACCCAGGGATCTTCGATCAGTGATAATGACATCTTCTATGGTAGAGCTGGCAATGACACTCTTTACGGTCAAAATGGCAGTGACAGGTTATATGGTGGAAGTGGCGATGACCTACTGTATGGTGCAAGTCAATATGGTTACGTAGATAACTACGGCTTTACTAACATTCTTTTTGGTGAGACTGGCAATGACAATCTCATTGGAAGCTGGGGTCAAGATTGGCTTGACGGCGGAACAGACAACGATGTTCTGAATGGTGACCTAAATAATGACACGCTCTACGGTAGAGAAGGAAATGACTCTCTTATCGGTGGCGATAATAATGACTTGCTATATGGTGGAGTTGGGAACGATAAACTCGAGGGCAACGTATGGAACGATTTGCTGTCGGGGGAAGATGGCGATGACAGTCTCTATGGTGGCAGTAGTTTCATTGGTTTTGATGGCGATCCCCGAGTAAGCCCTCCTCGACAAAACGATGGCGATGACACTCTCTATGGTGGCAGCGGCAATGACTATATTGATGGCGGGGCTAACAACGACTTTCTTGATGGCGGGGCTGGCAATGACTCCCTTAATGGCGGGGCTGACATTGACACAGTATCTTACAGTTTTGGAGGAGCGGGCGTCTATCTCCAGTTGGGGCCAGTCGGCGACGGGTCTGGGTTAGGTCGGGCTTCCGACGGGCAGGGTGGCATAGATTCGCTCTCCGGCCTCGAAGTAGCCATAGGTTCTGGCTTCAACGATACTCTCCTTGGCGGAGACGGCAGCGAAACGCTGATTGGCGGGGCAGGCGACGACTTATTGTTTGGCATGAGTGGCGATGACTACCTGATTGGTGGTAAGGGGGCTGACAAGTTTAGGCTTTGGTGGACTGGGGGAGATATTGTTGCTGACTTCAAACAAGGTGAAGATAAACTTTTGGTACGTTCTCGCGCTCCGTTTGCAAACATAAGTTCTCAGTTGAATGGTTCTGATACCCAGATTCTTCAGAATGGTCAAATCATCGGAATTCTGAAGGGAGTTCACAGAATCACCGCCAGTGATTTGATTACTGGCTGATTGTATTATCTGCGTTGATCTGCGTTGATCTGCGGTTAAGAATTCCAAATTATTCTGCCTGCTGCTTCGGCAAAATATACCGCAGATAAACACAGCACAAAAATATATCGACTCGCAGCCAAAAAAATATAGAGACACGATCGCCCGCGCCTCTATAATTACTAAAACTTAAAATTCAACACCAAAGTTTTGTCAAAACTTTGACTACATTCGGAACTGTTCGACTTCAGGAGTGTAGCCGATCGGCAAAATGTAATCCAGATTCTCGTGGGGACGAGCAATTATGTGATACGATAGCAACTTTCCGCCATCGACCTTTTTAACTGATTCAATTCCAGCAGCAACGGCTGCTTGCACTTCAGAAACATCTCCTCGCACTATAATTGTCCAGTAGGCGCGGGTTATTTTCTCATAGCGAACTAAAGTAACACGGGCTGCTTTCACCATTGAGTCCGCAACTTCTACTGCAGCGGGAAATCCTAAGACTTCAACCATTCCCAGTGCAACACCCATTACAACATTCTCCTAAATTTCACAAGATATCTGACACTCATTGTAGGTGAAATTGTTGACAGAAATTGGTTCGGATGATTTTGGTAAGCATGAAGGACGATCGCCCAAAATTAAAAAAGCCCCTAAAAAGCCCCAGAAACTGTTGCAGCATTTAAATCCCACAGCCCATAGCGCGCGCCGGAAATCCCGCCACACAAGAGCTGGTGCGAGCACAGATCACGATCGCTCTAGTTTCTCAAAGCGGGGGGGGACGCTCGCACTCCGGTATCAAAAGGATGTAGCGCTTTGGTTTCCCCCGGCGCAGCCAAGCGGGGAGGCTCGCACTCCGGTATCATTCGGATCTAACTGGATTTGATATGACTGATGGCTAATGACTGAGGACTGATGACTGAGGACTAATGACTGAGGACTAATGACTGATTCAAAACTCGTCTAGCAACCACTCCGAGGCTCTTTCACCCAAATCTAGGGGAACGCTGACAGCTTTACCCAAGCGCGGGCGATCGCGAGTAGTTAGGATGTATTCTCTAACCTGTTCTGTGCTCCCCCAGCCGTTGAGGTAATTGGCCACCGCATCCAAATGCTCGAAATAATCAGCCTCCGTCATCGGAAAAGATGCCTGTTCTAGATATTTCCACATAACTTGCACAAAAATCTTGCCCCGCGTTCGCCGCAATCTGATATCGTAAGACTTTCCCCATTTTTCTAGCAGTAGCTGGTGTAAATCCTTGCCCGTCATGGTTGCTCCTGAGTTAATCCATTAAACAATAAAAGACAAAGTTCAAAAAATGTAATAATACTCTAATAAAGGCTGGAAGGCGCATTCTTAAAAGGAATTTTCGCGGCCTAAAATTTGTGCGAGCAGATTAACGGCAATTATCCTCCTTCCTCTGCACGTACAAGTTCGCGCTCCAGCTAACAAACAAACGTAACTTAAAACCGTAAAGGCAGGTCATGGCTCAATCTTCTGCTGGAAATCCCGATGTTCCCGATATGGGGCGTCGCCAATTTATGAATTTGCTGACGTTCGGTACAGTCACAGGTGTGGCACTGGGCGCACTCTATCCCGTTGTCCAATATTTTGTTCCTCCGTCGAGTGGGGCAGTTGGCGGTGGAGTCACAGCTAAAGATGCTTTGGGTAACGACATCATCGTTAGCGAATATTTGACTTCGCACCCTGCGGGCGATCGCAGCTTAGCCCAAGGTCTCAAAGGCGACCCCACCTATCTTGTGGTGAAAGAAGACTTATCTATCGCCGACTACGGCATCAATGCAGTCTGCACTCACTTGGGTTGCGTCGTGCCTTGGAATGTTAGCGAAAACAAGTTTATCTGTCCTTGCCACGGTTCTCAATACAACAATGAGGGCAAAGTGGTGCGCGGTCCAGCGCCTTTGTCTCTGGCCCTGGCCCACGCCACTGTCGCAGATGACAAGATCGCTTTTACAACTTGGACAGAAACTGATTTCCGCACCGGCGAAGCACCTTGGTGGTCATAGTTATTAGTCATTAGTCAGCAGTCAGTAGTTAGTAGATAACAACGTCGGAGTTGGGAATCTTTCACCGCGCACAACTAGCAACTAATGACCAATGACCAATGACCAATGACCAATGACCAATGACCAATGACTAATGACCAATGACTAATTGTCTGACCTTTGAGATTGAATACTCTAATGCCACAAACTAATTTATCTGCGATATTTCGCCGCAGTGCCAGGACGATCGCGAAAACTGCCTTAATTGCGATCGTAGCCGCAGGATTTTTCCTCACCAGCGACATCGCACTTCCCCAAGCAGCATTTGCTTACCCTTTCTGGGCTCAGCAAACAGCACCCGCTACTCCCCGCGAAGCCACAGGTCGCATTGTTTGCGCTAACTGTCACCTCGGTGCAAAACCGACTGAAGTTGAAGTACCGCAATCTGTTTTGCCTGACACAGTGTTTGAAGCTATTGTCAAGATTCCCTACGATACTAGCGTGCAGCAAGTTGTCGGCGACGGCAGCAAAGGCGGCTTGAATGTGGGTGCAGTTGTGATGTTGCCCGAAGGTTTCAAGATTGCTCCCGCTGACAGAATTCCCGAAGAAATGAAGGAAAAAGTCGGCGATCTTTACTTCCAACCTTACAGCGAAACCCAAGAAAATATTGTTTTAGTGGGCCCCGTACCGGGAGAACAGTACAAAGAATTGGTATTCCCAGTTTTGTCGCCGAATCCGGCAACTGACAAGTCGGTTCACTACGGCAAATACCAAATTTATGTTGGTGGCAACCGCGGCCGCGGTCAGGTTTATCCTACTGGCGAAAAGAGCAATAATACTGTTTACAATGCTTCGGTAGCTGGTAGCGTTTCTAAGATTGCTCAACAGGAAGATGGCGGTTATCAAGTGACAATTCAACCTGCCGAAGGTGCAGCGGTTGTTGATACGATTCCTGCCGGCCCAGAACTGATTGTTACCGAAGGACAAACAGTTGCAGCAGGCGAACTTTTGACGAACAATCCTAATGTGGGCGGCTTCGGTCAAAAAGACGTGGAGATTGTGCTGCAAAGTGCCGATCGCGTTAAAGGATTGATGGCTTTCGTGGCTTTGACCATGCTGGCTCAAATCATGCTGGTTCTCAAGAAGAAACAGGTCGAAAAAGTTCAAGCTGCTGAAATGAATTTCTAAGCGCGGCTGTAATTAGTTGGGTAAGGTACTATGTGCGAACCCAACTATTAGGTAAGTAGGGCGGGGAATCCCCGCCTTATTGTTTGATAAATAATATCATTTCCGGTTACACCGGAATGATGTTGACGGTTGACGGTTGACGGTTGACGGTTGACAGTGAACAGTGAACAGTCAACAGTGAACAGTCAACAGTGAACTCGAATTTCCTATTCAGATGCTAACGGATTTGATATAAAATAATGTCAATTGATGAGAAAATAGTTGAAGTAGGCCCGCTGCAATGGTTTTATCGGGAAACAAATCCGGTTAACGAAACTGGTAAACTGCCCGTACTGCTGCTGCACGGTTTGCCGTCCCAGAGTTTTACCTGGACTGTAATGATGCCGGATTTGGCTGCACAGGGATTTAGATCGATCGCCCCAGATTGGGTGGGTTACGGGCGATCGACAAAACCAGACAAGCGCGACTTTGCCTACACTCCCGATGCTTTTGTTGACGCCCTTGCTGGCTTTATTCAAGCTATAGAATTAGACCGATTTTACCTCGTTGTCCAAGGATTTTTAGCTTCAGCCGGCATTCAATACGCTTTACGCAATCCCGATAAAATTGAGCGTCTAGCCGTCATCAATACACCAGTTTCAGGAAATATAAGATTGCCTTGGAAAATGCAGCAGTTGGGGCTGCCTTTTATTGGCGACATGATGACGCAAGACCCGCTTTTGGTTGACAGAACTCTCGAAGGTGGCAGCGGCCAGACAATATCAGACAAGGATTTAGATGTTTACCGCCGCCCGTTTTTGAAGAGTTCGGATGCAGGTCGATCGCTAATGAATACAGTCCGCAATATTCAGTTGCCGCAGTCAATGGCAGAAATTGAATCCGGCTTGAAAGCATGGACTCGACCAACTTTATTTGTGTGGGGTTTGACAGATCCTTGGCTGAGTGTTGAACCTGCTAAAAAGCTAGTAGGTTCCCTGCAAAATGCAGAGTTAGTCACACTGGAACAAGCGGGGCATTATCCTCAAGAACATTGGTCAGAAAAAGTTGGCGATGCTCTGATAACTTTTCTGCGCCGCCAGGAGGTAAAATAATATTTTGTACATAACTCTCGGTGCTAGGTCAGTAAACCAGCTCCTCGCCGAGCTGCATTCGCAGGCAGAGCCTGAGAACGAGAAATCTAAAATCTAAAATCTAAAATCGATATGACTCGTCCCCGTTCAATTTTTGCCTTGATGATGGCGTTTTTGATGGCATTTCTGGTTAGTTGCAGCAGTGTCGAAGCAAAAGTTCCAACGACTTACACAGCAGCCCAGACTCAGCAAATTCAGCGCTATGTTCCTACCCTGACCGAGTTCCGATCGCGCATGGATAAATTGGGCACTCTAATTCAACAACGGAATTGGATTGATACCAGAACTTACATTCACGGGCCTCTAGGCGACTTGCGGAACACCATGAAAACCGTCTCTGCGAGTTTGTTGCCTAGTTCTCAACAACAAGCTGTTGATTTAACTAAGAGTTTGTTTACCGATTTGGTTAACATTGATCTTGCTGCTAAAGAGCTTGACTATGCAAAAGTCACGGCCAGCTATCAAAAAGCTGTCAATGATTTCGATACCTTCTTGCAGCTAATTCCTAAAGCTTAATTAGCTTTAACTCACATCTGGCATCCAGAACAGGCAAGATGCCTGTTCCACAAAGAAAGAATCAGTTTTCTTGTGGGGCGTATCATTGTCAAGAACAGGCAAGATGCCTGTTCCACAAAGAAAGAATCAGTTTTCTTGTGGGGCGTATCATTGTCAAGAACAGGCAAGATGCCTGTTCCACAAAGAAAGAATCAGTTTTCTTGTGGGACGGGCATCTTGCCCGTCCAAAAAAGGTTTATATGGACAAAACCTAGGAAGCAGTTAATCTAAAATCTAAAATCTAAAATCTAAAATTGAATGGTTCGCGTTGCAATTATTGGTTGCGGTATTGTTGGGGCTTCGATCGCCTTTGAACTAAGTCAATTTCCCGAACTGAAAGTTACTGTGTTCGACAAACAGCCGCCGGCACAAGGTTCTACTGGCGCTGCACTCGGTGTTTTGATGGGAGTTATCAGCCACAAAACTAAGGGCAGAAATTGGCAGTTGAGGGAAACCAGCCTTCAGCGCTACGAAACTTTGATTCCAGAATTGGAAGCAGTTACGGGGCGAAAAATTCCTTTTAACAAACAAGGAATTTTAATGCTTTGTTCGGAGGGAGAGGATTTAAGTAAGTGGGAAAAGTTGATAGCAACTCGCGAGTCTCAAGGTTGGCAATTGGAACTTTGGGATGTGGAACGAGTGCGATCTCGCTGCCCTCATCTCTATTTAAATGATCAGATTATTGCTGCGATTTATTCGCCTCAAGACCGGCAAGTCGATCCGACGGCGCTAACTTTGGCTTTGGTTGATGCTGCTAAACTCAAAGGAGTTAATTTTGAGTTTGGAGTGGAAGTTCAAGGCATTACTGAGTTGGATTCTCAGGTGTCTCAGATTCAACTCCCATCTTCCATTGCTGTCAATAAGTCTTGTGGAACAGGCATCTTGCCTGTTGCTGAAAATTTTGATCGACTAATTGTGTGCGCTGGTTTGGGTTCTGCTGCTGTAACTGCATCCTTAAATCAGTTGGTTGACATTCGCCCGGTGTTGGGACAAGCCCTGCATTTGCGATCGGCCAATCCTGTAGGAAACCCAGATTTTAGGCCAGTAATTACTTGCGATGACGTTCACATTGTGCCTTTGGGAAATCAGGAATTTTGGGTGGGGGCGACGGTGGAGTTTTCCGAAAATGGCGGGGAAATTCAGGCGAATGCTGATATGTTGGAGCAAGTGATGGCGAGGGCGAGATCACTTTGTCCCGCCTTAGCATTCGCCTCAATCATCAGGAAATGGTCAGGATTGCGCCCGCGGCCGGAAGGGCGGCCGGCCCCAATTATCGAGACGCTTCCCGGTAACGATCGCGTTTTCATCGCCAGCGGCCACTATCGCAACGGTGTTCTGCTGGCCCCTGCAACAGCGCGATCGATTCGAGAAATGATTTTGCAATAATTAACAAATGTTAATATAATCAAGATAGCAATTCATATCTTACATCTAAATATGTCCGACAAACCTTTAGGTAAACCCCGCTCTTTGTGGCGAGTAATTTTGCTGTCTGGAGTCAGCTTGCTGCTATATTACGGATGGTATAAATGGATTATTCAAGAAGAATTGCGTCGCTATAACGGCACGGGTTGGTCGGGAACTCTTTGCTTGCTTCCTTTTGTTTTAGGAGTAGCTGTCCCCCAAGCTTTGCGGATATTCGATCCTGACGTTCCCGGATGGTTTGGTTGGTTTTCCTTGCTGGGTATTGCTTGGATTTACATCGTGCAGTTCAAACTTTACAACACAGTTAATGAATTGTACCGCCAAGAAGGAATCAAAGAACCGCTAACAGTTTGGTGGATTTTTGTACCCGGTTTAAATTTAGTTGTCGGCTTGCGGCAAATTCACTTTTTGAGCCAGTTTTGGGCGAAAAAACAGGGAATTGAAGTTAAGGATAACTTAGCCGAAAGTATTCCTTTTCTGTCAGCTAACGCTTAATCTGTATTAAGGCATCTGGACTTTTTGCTGCAATTTCTCTGGGATTTGCAGCAATCGCATCTACATATTCTATTCTCAAGGAGTTACTTGGACTTTTAACATCTCCCAAGTTTCCCGTTCCATGTTCAAGATATTGCCCACTTCTTGCAAAAGTTCATAAGCCTTTAAATTTATGGGAATTTATTATTCAAGGAGAATATCGCACAAAGTCTCTAACGCCAGATTCCACTCGCCCGCCTGAATATCTGAAACCATAAGTTCTATTTGAGTGTCTGACAGTTGTGGTTTCACGATGTTAATGACCGAAAGCATCCAGGATACAAGCCCCCGGATTCATCCGTCCAGAAATAAAAAACCTGTATCCGATGAAACTTGCGCCCCGCATTTATCCGTGGGGTCAAGGCTTCAATCTAAAATCTAAAATCTAAAATCTAAAATCGATTGACTTCATGGAGTTTACTTTCTACAAGTTTATAGTCAAACATGATCCTATCTCCTTCTGGGAGCGATCGCGATCGGGCATTATGAGCCAAGCCACTTGAGAAAAGGAACCGGGTTTCTCACCTACTCAATACTTTGAATTAGTTTAATGTTATTTCTCAGCCATTCATTGACCAAAACTTGAACCTCAATCTTTTTATGCTCAGCAATTTTAGTCACAAATTCCTCGACATCAGGTTCGAGATAAATGGGATAATGAAACGTAGCATCGGGATGGTAAAACTTGCCTTGCTCTGATGAAGAAAAGTCATACTCTGATTTCATAATTTCCTCTCTTGATAAGCTTGGCTTTCAGTGAAATTAGCTTTGCGGGCTGAAATGATCCGAATTATACAGGAGGTGCGATCGGTTTGTTCAAAGGTATGGATGACAACCCTTAAAGTTCCTGTTTCATCTAAGCCTATGGTAATCCATCTATCTTCATCTTGACTGTGTTCTTCATCATATATTGTTAATTGAGAACGATCGCGCAAAACAGTTGATGCCAAACGAAAATTTAATTAATGCTTGCGAATATTTTGCTTTTCTTTGGCTGGATTCCAATCAAAGTTATAATCCAAGGCAATTTATTATGGTAAACGAAGCTGCAATAAAATTATAACATAAATTATGAGTTAATGACTTCATGGAGTTTACTGCCAACAAGTTTGTAGTCAAACATGAGTTTATCTCCTTTTGAATTCGATCGCGATCGGGCATTATGAGACAAGCCACTTGAGAAACGTATAGCGGAATCTTGTCTGGCGACTTAAATCCTGGTAAGTGACTCCTGGAATCGCGCACATTTTAATCTTAACATTGCTGAACTTTGAATGCACTTCCGATTCCAGCTTGTCGAGAAGTCTTAGATACCCGACTTTGTGAATAAGTCGGATATCTGGGTATTGTTCACCAGAACCGATTTGGCAAATCCGCCAAAATGAGTTTTAGTTCCGGTTCATTAACCCGCTTAATTGCTTTCGGAATACTTACCCACTGCCGCTTTCTTTTGCTAGCTTCCGGCCAAATTTCCAGAACTGCTTCCACTTCCATTAAAAATACTTCTACCTGACAAATATAGCCGGATTTTTGATACTCATAAGTTCCCAGTAAATCCGGGAACACTTTACCCAACAAACCTGCTTCTTCCCAAGCTTCCTTGGCAGCGGAATCTTGGGGAGTCATGTCAGGTTCAATTAATCCTTTGGGAATCACCCAGCGCTTGCTAGCCGAAGAAGTAATCAGCATTACTTCTATTTGTCCGTCTTGAATGCGATAGGGAATTACCCCCGATTGATCGACCAGTAAAGCGATTTTTATACTCATGATTTCTGCAATATTTCTGGCTGCAAAATCTGCTGCAACTTGATTGACATAGGACTAAAGAAACCGGGTTTTTTGCCGACTCTCCGGGCTACAGCGCAGGATTTTCGTAAAAAACCCGGTTTCTCGCCACCCGTGCATAACTCCGATTAATAGCTGCCAACTAAACAATAAAAACTGCACGCCTGATTTTCTACACTTCCCAAGTTGAGACAGCAATAAATTGGATAATAAACATATTTGGCTTTTCCTGTCTGTCGAAAATAGGAAATTCCCCTGCACTCCCACTGAACAATAATATTATTATAATAAATTCGCCAAATCCTCTACCGACAAGCAGATAAAAGCCGATCGCCAATATCTGCCTTTATCTGCGTCGGTAGGATTTTACACCTAATCTTTCTTCGCCTTAGCCTCCAAGTTTTCCATCCGACTCCTCAAATCTTGATTCTCCTTTTTCACCTGGTCTAATTCCTCCCGCAACTGCTTTACCGCTGCATCAGAACCAGCATTTTTCTGCACTCTTTGCACAGCTTCATCAGCCATGCGGCGGACGCGGCCATCGGGAGTTTGGTCAGCTAAAGAACGCAAAATGCGAATGGCTTTGCGAGTTTGCATTTGTCCTAATCCCACTACTACAGAGACTTGAGTCAAGAAAAACGTCTCTTTAGATAATTCTGCCAATCGCTGCAAAATCCGTTCTAAATTGACCTTCGTTTGACCAGTCGAAATTGTGCCCAAAGAGCGAATTGCAGCCAAGCGCAAAGCTTGCGGAGTACCGGCGGCTGTGTATTTCAAAATTAAATTCAGCGCATCTTCAGAAGTTTTCATCTGCGCCAAACCGGATATCGCACCCGATCGCACTACCTCATTCCACCCCTGACGCTCTTTGAGCACCAATTTTAACTCTTTGAGTACCTGTTCGTCGGTCGGTTTTTCGTCGGGGTTAGCTGCTGAGATTCCGCCAATAGCAGTCGCTGCTGCTGCTTCTACATAATAGCTGTCGTCGCCTTTTTCGACGATCGATCTCAGCGCTTTATAAGTTTCGTGAGTTTGGATTTTACCCAGCGCATTCACCACAGCGCGACGAACACGAGCATCTTTATCTTTTAAACCACTTACTAAACCTTCAAAAACTTGGTCGAGTTTAATTTCAACTAACTGACCGGCAACTTCGGCCCGTACTGCCCAGAACGGCTCTTTCTTGAGAACTTCTGACAGCGTTTTCACCGCTTCCAGCCCTCCCTTCTTCGCCAAAGCTTGGGCCGCGTAAATCCGCGAAACCGGGTCTGGATCGAACTGCAACTGAGCTTTTAGTTCCGCAACTCCATACTCTAACGCTACAGTTTTTAAGTATTTGTTGCCGACATCAAAACTGATAAATGCAGGCTTCTCTTCGAGAGGGAAATAGAAGCTTTGCTCGCGCTCATGCACTCGGACTGTGAAAGTTTTTAGGTTAGCAGTAGAACGTACATAACTGTCATCGTCTGCTTCTTTTTCTGGCTTGTAACCGAAGCCGATCGGGATTTTCAAATCGAATACATCTTTGCTGTTGCTGTTGCCATTCTTGCTATCTTTTACCTGAGTTTGAGTGACAGTAACTTTTGCTAATTTGCTGTCACCATCCCAGGAATAAGCAACCTTATAATCTGGATGACCGCCGCGATAAACATACTGGTCAAACAAAAACATCAGATTGCGACCGGTAGCCTTTTCTATCGCCCTGAGCAAATCGATCGTTTCTACAGTTTTGTGAGCGTTATCCCGCACAAAAGTGTGAATTGCTTTGTAAAATAATTCGTCGCCCAACTCGGCGCGAATCATGTGATAGACGCAAGCACCTTTTTCGTACAAATGGCGATCGTACAATTCGATTGCTTCGCGGTAAACGTGAGTAACGATCGGGCGGCGGTAGCGGGAACTATCTTCAGCTAAATAATTGCGGGCTTCATTTAACATATAGTAAGCCGCGTCTTCTTTGCCATATTCTTTGTCAGTCCAAAGCACCTCGGAATAAGAAGCCATGCCTTCTTTCAGCCAAGCGTGAGACCAATGTTTAATTACTACTAAATCGCCGAACCACTGGTGAGCTAATTCGTGGGCGACTAAGCTTTCAGTACCGCGATTGTCGAGGGCGGCGCGTTCGTCTAACAAGCACCTATCTGTCAGCAAAGTTGTGGAAGTATTTTCCATACCGCCGAAGATAAAATCATCGACGCAGACTTGAGCGTATTTGGGAAAAGGGTAAGGATAGCCAAATGCTTTAGAAAAGAATTCAATCATTTGAGGCGTTTTGCCCATGCTGCGCTTAGCGTCTGCTTCGCGGCTTCTTTCCACGTAATAATTAACGGGTTTGCCGTTCCATTCGTCTTTAATTTCGGCAAAATCTCCGACTGCTAAGGTCATTAAGTACGTCGGGTGTACCTGGGTTTGGGACCAGTGATAAATTTTATCGTCGCCTTCGTTTTTTGTACTAATTAATTCCCCGTTGGAAATAGCAAAAAGTTGTCTCGGAACTTGCACTCTGATTTCCGAAGTTGCCAACTGTCCGGGATAGTCGAAACAGGGAAACCAGAAGCGGGAATCTTCGTCTTCGCCTTGAGTCCAAACTTGTGTTGGTTTGTCTGGATAGTTTTTGTCCGGGCCGACGAAATAGAGGCCGCGCTGGGGTTTTTCGACCGAGTATTCGATCGCAATAGTAATTGGTTGGTAAGCTTCTGTTGGTTCCTGCAGTTGAATTTGCAGCACTTCGCCGTCGCTGTCGAAATCTTGCTCGGTTTCGCCAACTTTTACCGATTCAATGTTGAGGTTTACCGCATCTAAGGTTAATTTGTCAATACCACTGCGGACTGGATTGATGCGGATGCTGCAAGTGCCGCGAAAGCTTTGTTTGGGAATATTCAGCACTAAGTCGAGGAAAATGTGCTCTACTTGACCGGGGCGATCCGGGTTGTAATGCGGCCGAGCACCGGGCATCTCGAAGGATTTGTGAGCGTTTTCAGAATCGAAGTAAGTATTTGACATTGTGATGGCAAAGTTGTGAGTCGAGCGGCGATCGCTGGCAGCGCCGATCCGGCTGAACTGCCAGCTTATTATAGAGTAGCGCGTTCTAGCTGCTGTTGTCGCTAACTTGTTAAAAACTGGGTCGAGTGTTGAGGGGATGGAAAATATGATTTTTTCGCTACAATATCACCAAGGCTAATGTCTGCAATCATCAGCCTGCAATTGAAATTGAGAGGGAAATCTGCGTCAGTAACTCAACCCTAAAGGGATTGAGCTTGTAAGAGAAATTCTTGCAAGCTGTACTGACCAGCCTAAGTCTTAATTGACTACGTTTTTTGAGTCACGACACCCCGGAATGCGTAGCTAGTTCCTTGCTCTGTCATCTGCAATTAAACAGTTTTAAAGTCACTGAAACAGTGTTGCAGGTCGAAAAAGCTCTTAAAACATTGACCGACAAGCTAACATTACCCCGAAAGGGAGGCTCAATTGAGCGAACCATTATGCGTACAGGGTTGGGAAGTTTGAGATGGTAATTGTCCCATCGAAAGTGCATTACAAAAGTACACCAAATTGAACAACTCCAAGGCGGTAATGGGTAAAGAAAGATTCAATGCGGTTGAAACCGCTTGTGTGATCCACGCTCGCGTAGCCGAAGTGTCATTGTCCTCTCAGGGCTAAAGCCACTGAGTTTCGCACTTACTGAGATTCTTTATGACAGCTACACTATCAGTTCCCAATTCCATCGAGTCTTGGCTTGGCGACGAAGCCGAAGAGTTGCTCACCCATCAAGCAAAAGTTTCTAAAGATTTGTTGCACCTGCCTGGCCCTGATTGGGTCGATCGCATTTTTGCTCAAACCGATCGATCTCCTCAAGTTTTGCGATCGCTTCAGCAACTCTATTCTAGCGGACGCTTGGCGAATACCGGCTATTTATCCATCCTGCCAGTAGACCAAGGAATCGAACACTCGGCGGCCGCTTCTTTTGCACCAAATCCCATTTATTTTGACAGCGAAAACATCATCAAACTAGCAATCTCTGCAGGCTGCAATGCTGTCGCGACAACGCTGGGAGTTTTGGGAAGCGTATCTCGTAAATACGCGCACAAAATCCCTTTTATTGTCAAGCTAAATCACAACGAATTGCTGACTTATCCCAATCAATTCGACCAAATAATGTTTTCTTCTGTCGAACAAGCTTGGAATTTGGGAGCAACGGCAGTCGGAGCAACAATTTATTTTGGTTCCCCGGAATCGACGCGGCAAATCCAAGAAGTCAGTCAAGCTTTTGCTCACGCTCACGAATACGGAATGGCGACAATTCTGTGGTGCTATCTCCGCAACGATATCTTTAAACAAGACAAAGATTATCACATTGCGGCTGATTTGACAGGTCAAGCAAATCACTTGGGAGTGACAATTCAAGCTGACATTATCAAGCAGAAGTTGCCCGAGTGCAATAACGGTTACGAAGCTGTTGCTAAAGCTAGCGGTCACAGTTACGGCAAAACCGACAAGCGCGTTTATTCGGATTTAACAACGGATCACCCGATCGATCTAACTCGCTATCAAGTGCTCAACTGTTATGCGGGAAGGATGGGTTTAATTAACTCCGGCGGTGCTTCCGGGAAAAGCGATTTTGCAGAAGCAATTCGCACGGCGGTAATCAACAAGCGCGCTGGCGGCTGCGGCTTAATTTCCGGCCGCAAAACTTTTCAGCGTCCTTTTGAAGAAGGCGTAAAATTGTTCCACGCCATTCAAGATGTTTATTTGTCGCCTGAAATCTCGATCGCCTAAAAATTTCCCGCACTCAATATCACCACCTAAACCTAGCGTGCACCTTACGCACAAATTCCCCTAAACGTAGGGTGCACACTGTGCACCTTACGTGATTAAAATTCTTTAATCTAAGGATCGCGAATTAAATAACTTACAATTTTAATTGTTATTGTGGGATGGGCGTCCCGCCCGTCCTTTTTGGAC
>NZ_JAUBTU010000062.1:21549-42638 GCF_036705085.1 Microcoleus sp. B6-A1 | reverse complement strand
AGGGGGGGAGGGGGAAGGGGGGAGAAATTAGTGATCGAGCTCATCAAGGGGGTGAGTAAAATCTAAAATGCACTGAATCCCCCAATCGAAAATCTAAAATCTAAAATCTAAAATCGACTGAATCCCCCAATCAAAAATCGAAAATCTAAAATCTAAAATTGATTTGGTTTTGCCACCACCCCGTCGCAGAGACGCCGATCGCGATCGCTCACATTAGGATTAGTTCTGAGATAATCTCCCACCCAGTCACAGCCCCTCACCAGCAAATCGTCAAGATCCAAATTCCACAAAATCACCCGATTATCCCGGCCCGCAGAAGCCAGAACCTTCCCATCCGGGCTAAAACTCACACTCATCACGCTATCCTTGTGACCCGTCAAAGTTTTCAGCAAAGTCCCGCTGCGACTCCACAGTTTCACCTTATGATCGTAACTACCCGAAGCAACCAACAAACCATCCGGGCTAAAAGCAACGCTAGTCACGCTGTCGCTAGAACCCTTCAGTAGCGTCGCCACCAAAGTCCCATCTACCTTCCACAACTTCACCGAATTGTCGTAACCAGCCGAAGCCAGCATTTTGCCATCAGGGCTAAAAGCAACCCCCAACACAAAACTGTTGTGAGCTCCTTCAAAAGTTCTCAGCAAACGACCGTCCCGATTCCAGAGTTTGAGAGTACCATCATCGCTTGCAGAAGCCAGCATCGAGCCGTCGGGACTGAAAGTCACCCCAGTCACCCAGCCTGTGTGTCCCGTCAAAGTCTTAATCAACCTGCCGTTTCTAGTCCAGAGTTTCACAGTCTTATCCTTGCTCGCGGAAGCCAGAACCTCGCCGTCGGGGCTAAAACTCACGCTCATCACGCTGTCGGCGTGGCCGTCGAGAGTGAACAGCACAGAAGGCGAACACGGGAATAGCGGAGCCGAAGGACAAGGGAGAATATTATTCATGCCATCTTCTGTCAAACTCCAGACTTTCACCGTTTTGTCGTAACTCCCAGAAGCAAGTAGCTGGCCGTCGGGGCTGAAACTGACGCTGGCGACTCTCTGAGTGTGTCCTTCCAAGGTTTCCAGCAAAACCCCCGTGCGGCTCCAGAGTTTGATAGTGTTGTCCGTAGAAGCAGAAGCCAGCCTTTGGCCGTCGGGGCTAAAACTCACGCCTTGCACCCGGTTTTGGTGTCCGTCGAGGGTTTTGAGCGGCACGTCATCGAGTCGCCACAGCCTGATAGTTTTGTCAAAACTTGCCGAAGCCAAGGTTTTGCCTTCGGGGCTAAAACTCACCTGAGTAACTCGATCGGCGTGTCCCTCAAAAGTTCTCAGTAAGCGACTCTCTGGTTTAATGTTGCTAGCATCGGTTGGGCGTTTGTCGCCAACACCAGCCAGACTCCAGAGTTTGACAGTCCCGTCTGCACTTCCCGAAGCAAGTGTTTGACCGTCGGGGGAGAAACTGACACCAAATACCCACTTGCTGTGTCCCCGCAAAGTTGTTAGCAGTTCACCTTTTTTTGCTTGTGTTGAATTTTCTGTTGCTGGGTGTTTGAGTGCAGCTAGGCTCCAGATTTTCACCGTTTTATCTTCACCCGCACTGGCGATCGTTTCACCATCGGGGGAGAAACTGACGGTGTAAATTTTCGAGGGTTGTCTGTTTTCGCTGTGCCACAAATTAGCGATTAACTTACCGTCGGAACTCCACAGTTTCACAGTACCGTCATCGCTCGCCACAGCGATTATTTTGCCGTCGCGGCTGAAGCTTAGCCAATTTACGGGAGCAAATTGTTCGATCGTTCGCAGCAGCGTGCCATCGGTTTTCCAAAGTTTGATAGTTTTGTCTGTAGAGCCACTGGCGATCGTTTGACCATCAGGGCTAAAAGCAACGCTGGTAACGCTATTAGTATGCCCGTTGAAAGTGGCCAGCAAACTGCCGTCTGTTTGCCAAATTTTGACAGTTTTATCTAAACTTGCCGAGGCTATGGTTTTGTTTTCGGGACTGAACGCGACAGAGGAGACGCTGTTAGTGTGGCCTTTGAAAGTTGCCAGCAAACTCCCGTCGCGCCGCCAAAGTTTGACGGTTTTATCTACACTGGAAGAAGCTATTGTTTCGCCGTCTGGGCTGAAGCTAAGACCCCAAACTACATCGCCATGTCCTTCCAAGCGGTTGCGTTCTTTGACTCCATAAACTGCCTGCTGGAGGGCGGCAGAAATCAGAATTTCGGTGTCTTTGAGAGTAGACATTTGTTGGGAGTGTTCGATCTGTTTCCACTTTTTACCAGCTCTCAAACTTTCCATCATGGCGTCAAATTTGTTGTTTGAGAAATAAAGTGCTTCAGAAGCGGCTGTCAGGGTACTGATTTCGGCTCGCTGAGTTTGAGCGACAGCTAGCTGTTTTTGACCCACAGCCCGCCACCAAAAATTTACGGCGGCGATGGTGGAACTGGTGAGCAGCATGACGCCGATCACTGCTAATCCCAGCAGTTGTTTGAGAAAAGTATTGGCTCGGTAGAGCTGTGCTTGACTCATTTTTTTATCTGCTTCTGCTTTATGCAGTCGGGCTTCTAAGCCGAATCTTTGGCGGATTGGTCGCACTAAATAGTCGTGTACCAATTGATAGCGGTCTTCGGGCGCTTCCCGTAGCAGAAATAGCAAACCGTGACCAACTAAAATGTCTAAAATTAAGTCGAGGTTGTCGGTTTTCTTTTGTCGGTTTTCAGGGTATGCAGCGAACTGTCGCGGTAGGGAAATTCTGTTTTTGCCGATCGCCGATAATTCGGTTTCGCGGGCATCGGCTGGCTGCGAGCCTGTAACTAACGAGAGTTCGTGTTTGGTTTTTATCAGTCTAACGCCTCTTTCATCTGTCAGGGAAAACAAGATTTTCCAAGCTGCGTCTTCGTTAACGGGCCCGCAGTCAGAGATGACTCTTTCGAGCGAGCGTTTCACTAATTCCGCTTTGGGATTGTCCCCCAATTGCTGGTATTGTGCTAGACTGGTAATACCTTCTTCTTGCAGTTGCGCTCCTACTACCTGCAATTCGATTGGTCGGACTTCTTGCAGTTCGTCTGCTAAATCTTCTACGAAGGCATCGATCAGTGCCGGCTCTAAATAAAATTCCGCCCGTTCTGTTAAGTGTCCGATGACAGCCCGCGCGTCTTTGATAGAAAAACTCCGCAGTTGGTAGCGGATACTTTTGTCGAGAATATTATTGTTAATAGCGTCAAGATTTGGGAAGCGATCGCAATCTAGTAAGTAGTGCAAATAATCTTCGCGCAAGCACAGAATTATCTTGACATAAGGCAAGTTCAAAAACAAACGCAAAAAATTATAAAAAAGTTGTCTTTGTGCCACTGAAGTCGAAACAAAGAAAAACTCTTCAAATTGATCGAAAATCAGCACAGTCAACAAATTATTTGTGGCATTTTCGCGCAACTGCTCTATAATAAAAGAAGAGACTTCCGAGCTGCGAGCCGGAATAACCGAGCAACTTCTTTTGTGGATTTCCTGTAGTCCTGTGGAGATGAATTTACTTTCCTCTTCGGCTTGTTTGTCGTACAGTGCGCTGTTCAAAGCATTTTCTAACTCCACCAGCCAGTCGGTGTAAACTTTGACTACTACGGGCAATGTATCGCGCGCGCCCGGAGTAATATTTTTCAAAGCTGGTACTAAGCCGGCATTGACTAGAGAACTTTTCCCGACTCCGCTGGGCCCGTGAATAATAGTTAATTTATGGTCGTCCCTGCTAATTCTTTCTAGCAAGCTATTGATATCTGTTTGGCGGGAGTAAGCTGTCATGGAGGCTGCGATGGCAGCTTGGTTTTGAGCTGAGGGGCCTGAAGGATTGACTGCTTGGCGCTGCTGCTGCAATTGGCTGGCTCCAATAAAAGCTCTAAATCCGTATTGATATTCGATCGAACGCTGGGTTTTTTTAATCCGAAATGCTTTAAGATACTCTCCCTGCTCGAAATAAACCGCTTGCAATTCCGTCAAAATATCGATGTAAAGTCGGGGGTCGTACTTCGGCTCGCTTTGAGATTGAGCCAACTCCAAAGAATGAACCGCCGCTTCCCACTGGCCTAGCTGCCGCAAACTTCGGGCTAAAAGTAAAAGATACGAACTCCTGTCGGATTTAGGATGTTGGATTTTAGATTTGGGTTCGTTACTTAACTCGTTAGGGCCCAGAAATTCTGGATAATTTCCCTCAAACCCCAATCTCAAATCTTCAATCAGCAATCTCAAATCATGAGGCGTTTGATCCAAAATTGCCAAAGCCAACTCTGCTAGCTGGCGGGCTTGACTCCACCTCGACTCTTGCAGGGCAACTTCAGCCAAAAAGCCGTAATCTTGAGCTAGTTGGCTGGGAGTACCGTAAGTGAAGTGCAACTGCAAAGAATTTTCAGCTAATGCTTGCAACTCTCCCCAAGCTTTCAGGCGCTGCAGCACTTCTCCGAGGTGTGCTGTCACCTCAGCTACCAATTCCGGGCGTGAGGCCAGGGAGAAAGCGTTTCTAGATTGTTCCAGGCTAATCCAAGCTTGTTCCCAGTGCTGGCGGTTGGCTACGGGGTTTCTGGCTGCTTGCAAGCGGTGACACAGGGCTATGTGAAACAGCACTATGCCTTCTCTCTCTAAAAATAAAACTTTGGGGACAGGATTCGACAATGAGCAGGAGAGGGTTTCTCGGTTTTCGGAATTTTCCCAGTTTGCGAGTTCCCAATTGCCAGTTTGATGCTGCCAAAATACTAAACTTTCTTGGTAGTGAATTAAGGCGGTTTCGGTTTGGTCGCTGACATAGTAATCTCGACCGAGAACGAATTGCAGGCTGGCTTTGAGGGCGGGTTCTAATTCTTGACCGCGATTTTGTAAATCTCTTAAAGCTAATTCTAGTTCTCGGCGTGGCAAAGAGCCGATCGCCAAATCGAAGGTATTGCCAGGACTCAAGGGCGAATACGAGTGGACATCTGATTGTCCTCGGTTTTGGGGCCCTGAGTTAAAAGTTAGAAAGCGTTCTCCAGGGCTGATTTCGCGCTCCAGGCCGCGTTTTTCGCACTGGGTTTCGCAGGTCTCACAATTAGCGATGGTGCTGACGTTGCTACTGGCGAGTTCTTGATTGAGTTCGCCTATTTTAAATATAGTATCGGCCCGCCTAGCGAGGAAATTAATTAATTCGTCAACGCCCATTTCAAATTTAATTGTGGCGGCGGCCCAACTTTTGAAATCCGGGGCCAGACGAATCATTTTGGTTACGATGTCATCTGTTACCCACAAAATCACTGGGCAGGAAAAATTTTTGCGAAATTCGTCTCGCACTTGATTGGTAGAAGCCATCAGTTCGTCGATCGCTACTACTGTTTCTAAACCGAATACCATCAAAGCCGAGGCGGCACCGACAGGCGAGTACCCCTCGTGAAAAGTGCTTGCCTGCAGGGTCGTGTAGAGGGTTTTAACTGAAGGTGGCAGGACGATATCTTGAATTGGAACTGGGGACACTTCTCGCAGCCGCTGCGCTATTTGTTGCCGCAACTGCTCGTAGTTGCAGCGCACCAAAATTAGCGAGAATTGGTGTTGAGACATTGTGATGGACCTGACCAGAGTTTTGAGCGAGCGCTCGTTGTAGTTGGCAGTTTCTTGTACCTTAATTAGATCGGTCATGCGTGCACCTCTTTTGCATAAATCTATTACCTAACGCTCGCCAATCGTGACTGAAAGCGTATCTACTTAGACATCGCCGTCTCTGTCTGACGCCTTATCTCTGTATAAATACGTAGTTTTCCGTACTTGTCCTATCAATACTTACATAGTTATTAGAGTCAATGTAAAGATATCATACCTCTCAATCTCAGAGAATGCTAGACTTCCCAATAAAAATTTAAGGTTATCTTAGATTTTTTTATTCAGCTATATATAAAGGACTACAGATGATAAATAGCCAACCCCTAAGTTTATGCTCATACCGACGACTAGCTATTAGTAAACAACTCAGATATATCTGTAGCAGGCATTTAGAACAACAGCAAAATAAAATGTTCTCCGGGATGGGATTATCTGAAATTAAGAGCAACAGGTAAAAACAGACATAGGGGGTCTGACAGTGCAGATATGAGAGTTGAGAGTGGGCAAAGTCCTTAGTGGCGGCCAAGTTTTACACGACAACAAAATTCACCGCCTATACCCAGCCTTCAACAGAAATCAGCCAGGGGCAAAAACCGCTGACTGATTTCTGTATTGGATGGTAAAATTTCGGAGTTGTGAGCGATGAATTTTCAGTTAAATACTTTCTAAGTCTCTCGTGGTTAAGGGTTCTTAGAGTCGCCAAGCCATCTCAAAAATCTCAACTATTTTGGCTCACTGCGCTGCAGCCACTCCTTATATTTTCTGGTTTCTGCTAGGGCTGGATTAATCCCAAACCAACGACCTTCTTGATCGCGGTATTCAAAGACAAACATACTTCGCAACAAGATTTGAGACTCTTCTTCGCCGGTTACACTTTGTCGGTTGACGACTTGAAACAGCAATTCCCATTCCAGGTCATTGATGGCTCCCAAAAGGTCATCGCGATATTCTTGAATGACGCTTTCGAGGCATTCGCGAGAGAAGGGAGGGTCTTCGTGCTGCAAACAGCTATACAAAAGCATCAGTAGATTGCGAACGTGACCGCCACTAATCCGACAAAGCCGATCTAAAGTTTCGGGAGAGTCAAACACCTGGGAAATCAAATCAATGCGTTGATGGGGAGCAACTGCGGGGAAAGCTCTAGCTAATACTAACTGCCGCAGCAGTGCCATTCCTTCGAGGTGGTCTTCGCCCGATCGCACTTGTACTGGTACCATCGGCATCACCTTGGGCTTGACTCCAAATCGACTGGCGAGGCGGCCGAAGTCGTTGGAAAAAATCAAAGTCAGGGGAATCGTGTAGACAACATGGCAATTAAGTTTTTTCAACTGTTCGCCTCGGTCTAAAAACAGATATTCTGGCTGGGTGCGTCCGCTGGGTTTGAGGGAGGCGTCGAGGCGATCGAGGTTGTCAACGATGACTGCGAGCCCTTTTTTGCCTTGCTGCTTGAGTTCGGCGTTAGCTTTGTTGAGGAGTTCTTCGTTGATCGACTGCAAGATGCTGTTGGTGCGGGGTTCGAGATATTGCCTGAGTTGCGATCGCAGTTTGGGAGAGTCTTTAGTTTTAGCAGTCACTCTAGCAATGCCTACAGATAACTCGGCTTCCGCTGACAAATCTATGGGAGTCTGCAAAAATTCTGCCACTTCTGCAAACAGATTTGTAAAATAGCTCGGTCTGAGTTTGATTTTAGCCGATTCCATAGTTTCGCTGACTTGGCGCGCAATGCTCAGCAAAATATCGCTGATATCTACATCCCCCATGTCTAAGTCTTGGGAAGACTCAAAGTAGACGACGCAAAAACCCTCTTGCTCTAACTCAGCTTTTAGTCGAAACAATTCCGTAGATTTGCCACACCCGATATGTCCTGTAAATAGCTGACAGGTTGGCTCGTTGGGGGAAATGCGGGTAATGGTTCGCTGTAAAGATTCAATGATTTTGCCGCCACGCACGGAACCAAAATCAATGTAGTATTGATAATCCCCTGGGTCTCCCGCAACAAGGGTCTTGCTGGGGTTGCAGGCTTTATAGAATCTGTCTAATTCGAGTGCGATCACAATTGAAGCCGAATAAAAGTTAAAAAAGTTAATCGAAAGTCTAAACTTTCTTTACTTGAGTTTAGTTTGATTTGTAACCTTTTGCACTGTGGGGTAATGCCCTAAATACCCAAAGAACCTTTATCTGGTAAGGGGTTTTCCCGGCGCTGGAATTGGGAGTTTTTAATTAATAATTTTTTATTACTTAGCGGTATCCGTGATATTACTGATATTCGCCGGAGTCTGGGTAAATTTGCGGGGATCTGGTTAAATGGTAGGGGAAAACAGGGTTCAAGAGAGAGATTAAACAGTTTTGAATTTGTGCTAATGCTTAATTACTATATTGTCAAGAGGTAGATGGCTAGTTTTGGAGCGGTTTCTCAAACAGAGTTAGGGCGCAGACGCCAAAAGTTGCGGCAGCTCCGTCGCGCTCGATTGGCGGCTGTTGTGTGGCAAATGCTGGCAGCGAGCGCGATCGCCGGAGGTTTGCTGTGGTGGATTGCTCAGCCGGCTTGGTTGATTGCCCGATCGGAACAAGTGAAGGTGGAGGGCAATCAGTGGCTGTCGGATAAGGCGGTGCGGTCTTTGGTGCCGCTGTCTTACCCCCAGTCATTGTGGGGGATTCAACCGCAGGCCCTGGCCAAAAAGCTGGAGTCAACGGGGCCTATAGCTAAAGCGAAGGTGACTCGTAACTTGTTTCCGCCGAGTTTGACTATAGAAGTGGCAGAACGCCTGCCGGTGGCGGTGGCGCAGCCGACGGCGGTGTTGAGATCGAACAGTGAGAAGGAAAAAGTGGGGTGGCTGGACGCTCGCGGAGGTTGGATGCCGTCGGATAGTTATACTGCTGTACGATCGCCCAAGAGTTCGATCGGGCCCGGCAGCATTCCGGGACCTCCGCCTCAGCGTTCTTTGCCCACTTTAAAAGTCATCGGGCCTTTGGAAGAGTATCGCGCCTCTTGGCCGCAGTTTTACCAAGGACTCAGCGGCTTGACGGTGAAAGTGTTTGAGATTAATTGGCAAAACCCGAAAAACTTGATCTTGAAAACAGAGATCGGTACCGTACACTTAGGGCCGTACAGTTCCAAGACTGCGGAGCAACTTAAGGTTTTAGACCGAATGCGACAATTGCCAAAACAGCTAGATTCAAGCAAAATAGCCTACATTGACTTGAAAAATCCTGCTTCGCCGATCGTCCATTTGCCAGAACTCCCCCCCAGTTTGGAGAGTTCCACTCCCGCACCCACTCGCGCCCAGAATTGATCCTCTGTCAACAGAAGGTAGAAGGTATCGATCGATAGGCAGAATTTTTGCCCATAAGGATCGATAGGCAGAGCTTGAAATCAGCACAGTTTTTGGATAGCGCCCCGCGTCTGGGCCTAGTATCCATTTTTTTTTCCTTCTGCCTTGCTTACAATTGCCTTAATCCGGTCAAGTACCTTGATGGCGTCAAGCGAGGTCTAGGCTAGCGAGGTCGGCCAAATCCGAGATTGCTAACATTAAGCATCGATCTGTGTTAGTTTTTCGCGCAACTTAGCCTATAGTTGATTGTGAATTGGCGTTTAGTTAACAAGCTCTAATCTACCATCCCCGACTCTAATGAAGCTTAATAATAGACAGGGGTCTGACCAAGACAGTCCCCCTTCGGAAGAAGTAAAAAATTTTCCGGTGGCTGCAGATTCCGCCAATCCCTTTAGACGCAAGTCTGGTTATGTAAATGTAGATAGTATTGATATCGATCCTATGGTCAATCCCAAAGACATAATGCCCAGCAGTGCTGCCAAAATCAAAGTAATTGGCGTCGGCGGCGGTGGGGGCAACGCCGTTAACCGGATGATTGCTAGCGAGGTTTCTGGTGTCGAGTTTTGGTGTGTGAATACAGATTCCCAAGCTCTGGTTCTCTCAAATGCTCCGAAACGCTTGCAAGTCGGACAGAAGTTGACGCGCGGTTTGGGGGCCGGGGGCAATCCGGCGATCGGTCAAAAGGCTGCGGAGGAATCTCGCGACGAGGTTGCTAATGCTCTGAATCACGCGGATTTGGTATTTATCACGGCCGGCATGGGCGGTGGTACGGGCACGGGCGCGGCTCCGATCGTGGCTGAGGTGGCTAAGGAAATGGGCGCCTTGACTGTGGGCATAGTAACGCGGCCTTTTACGTTTGAGGGACGGCGGCGCACCAGCCAAGCTGAGGAAGGGATTGCGGCTTTGCAAACCCGGGTGGATACGCTGATCGTAATTCCTAACGACAAGCTGCTGTCTGTGATTTCGGAACAAATGCCGGTACAAGAGGCTTTTCGAGTTGCTGACGATATCCTGCGCCAAGGGGTTCAGGGTATTTCTGACATTATTACTATTCCCGGTTTAGTGAATGTGGACTTTGCTGACGTGCGGGCAGTAATGGCTGATGCGGGTTCGGCTTTGATGGGCATCGGTGTGGGTTCTGGCAAGTCGCGGGCTAGGGAGGCTGCGATGCAGGCTATTTCTTCGCCTCTGCTGGAAGCTTCGTCGATTGAGGGCGCTAGAGGTGTGGTGTTTAACATCACTGGCGGTACTGACATGACGCTGCACGAGGTGAATGCGGCGGCTGAGACGATTTACGAGGTTGTCGATCCGAATGCCAATATTATTTTTGGAGCGGTGATTGACGAGCGGCTTCAGGGCGAAATTAAGATTACTGTGATCGCTACGGGTTTTTCTGGAGAAGTTGCGTCGCCTCCGCCTCCGGGGCGGACACAAAATGTTAATGCTCCTTGGCGGGCTGCAACTGTGCCGGTGACTCCTGCTCAACAGACGCCCGATCCGAAAGCGAAACCGCCGCAGGATTTGGGATTGGATATTCCTGAGTTTTTGCGTAACCGTCGCCCGCCAAGATGATTTTAGATTTTAGATTTTAGATTGGGGATTTGGCGATTTGGCGATTTGGGATTTGGCGATTTTGGGATTTTAGATTGGGGATTTGGCATTGAATCTCCCATCTCCCATCTAAAAAATCGAAAATATCGAGCATCTAAAATCTAAAATCTAAAAAATCTAAAATCTAAAATCTAAAATCTAAAATTTCCAGGGTTTGGCCTGGTTCGGGTTCGAGGAGTTGGGTGGAGAGTCCCGATTTTGCTAGTAAATCGCGAAATTCGGGGATGCTGCCGATCGATCGCACTAACATTGGTAAAATGCCTGTGGTTCTGATGTCTCCCGCCGCTGTCGGCAGGAAAAACCGAGGTTTGAGTGTTTGGGCGAGGCTGAGGGCTTCTGCAGGGCCGATAATTACTTGTCCGAGGAATGGGAAGATTTGACCGATGACTGGGGCGATGGCTACGTCTACTGTGTCTATTTTCTGTTTGACTTTTTCTAAGGGTGGTAAGTGCGGTTCGTAATAAAGTGTCTCGCCGCTGCTTAAATCTTTGAGCAAGTAGCCGTTTTCTTCCTGTCCGGGCCCGATTTCGGCTCCGGGTACGGCGGTAATTTGTAACTTTTCTTTAAAATTTAACTCTTGCCAATTTGCTAAAGATGTGATATGGGTGTAGCCTAAACTGCTGAGGACTTTGGCGGCGGTGGGTGAGGCGATCGCGGGAATTGTGCGATCGAGCTTTTCGAGTGTTGGTCTGTGACAGTGGTCGTCTAATCCTTGGGAAATTAGGATGAGGTCGATCGGCGGTAAGCTGCTGGGAGTGAAGAATCCGGGGGTGTTGTGGTAGGCGGTGAACAGCCAGGGTTGACCGTAAAATACGAGGGGATCGACTAGCCAGGGATCGACGAGGATTGTTTGGCCGGCGATGTGGAAGATCCAAGAGTTGAGGTCGATTCGGGTGAGTTTCACTGTTGTTTGCAATAATTCTTTACATTTGGTTTAATCATAGCTAATTTTGTTTGGGAATTTTAACCCCTTCGGAAGCACAGGCGGGACGCCCGTGCCACGGGGAAGCACAGGCGGGATGCCCGTGCCACGGGGAAGCACAGGCGGGATGCCCGTGCCACAGATATGATTGGGATGTGTCTGGGGAATTTTTGTGTTTATCTGGGGTTGAAAGAAGATGATTAAATCTAGGATTCCTGTGGCTTTGACTGTGGCGGGTTCCGATAGTGGCGGTGGGGCCGGAATTCAGGCGGATTTGCGGACTTTTGCGTTTCACTGTGTGCACGGTACGAGTGCTTTGACTTGCGTGACGGCTCAAAATACTTTGGGGGTGATGCGAGTTGATGCTTTGTCTGCGGAGGCTGTGGCGGCTCAAATTGAGGCGGTGGTTGGGGATATTGAGGTGCACGCTGTGAAAACTGGGATGCTGCTGAATCGGGAAATTATGGCGGCGGTGGCTTCACAGGTAAAAGCTTTGGGAATAGGGAATTTGGTTGTCGATCCGGTGATGGTTTCACGATCGGGCGATCGATTGATTGATGACGGGGCGATCGCATTTTTGCGCGATGTTTTGATTCCAATGGCTGCTGTCGTGACTCCGAATCGGTTTGAGGCGACTATTTTGAGCGGTTTGCAGATTGTTTCTCTAGACGATATGCGATCGGCGGCGCAGCAGATTTATCGTTTGGGTGCGAAAGCTGTTTTGGTGAAAGGCGGCGGGATGGCGGGAGATTTGCGGGGGATTGATGTTTGGTTTGATGGTACGCGCTTGGATGTGTTGAAGACTGAGAATGTTGATACTGGGAATACTCACGGGACTGGTTGTACTTTGAGTGCTGCGATCGCTGCTAATTTGGCTTTGGGGAAAGATTTGTTTACAGCGGTGACATTAGCTAAGAATTATGTTACTACTGCTCTCAAATATGCTTTGGATATTGGGGAAGGCCAAGGCCCAGTAGGTCATTTTTTCCCCCTGTTACTGAAGTAATAAGTTATTTGTTACTTGTTGGAGTCTGCTAATAATATCAAATCCACGATTCATCGAAATTATTCCTCTCTCTCTTCTCTTCCTCTGTGTTCTCTGCGTACTCTGCGGTTAAATCATTCCGATCCAACCGGAATTGATATAACCAATAACATGAGTGAACCGCCAACAGTCAAAAATCAGTTAATTTCTTAATTTTTCAGGCGAAAGAGCGATCGCCACCAAGTCTTCAATTTTCTTAATATTCGGATCGCCGGCCAAATAACCAATCCCTCGGTGCAAGTGCAGGCGAAACTGTTTCGCTAGAGTTTCTTTTTCTGTGCCTAAATTGTCTTGGTGACACCGCTGCTTGAGGGCCATTATCAGGATATCAGCCATGTCGCCGCCGAAGACATCCCAGCTTAATTCGACGTTGCTGTCGCTGGGAATTGGTACTGGGGATGGGATGCTGGGTTCGGCGAGCGATCGGCAAAATCCCCACCTGCATAGAATATTCCACTGATCGATTTTTGTCGATCGTTTCAGTTTTGATAGTTGGTCTTTGCCTGTTTGGGAGAGGCGGATGCGATCGACTGGTGGTTCCATGAGTTTGAGATTTTTTGGTATATTGTAAACAGTGTTAATGTTGGGGAAGCAAAGCCTCTAGATAACCCGAAATAATTAACATTTTTTTACACGGCGCGACTTGATTAAATCGGTTTTTTTTGGTATTCTTATTTTAGTAGGATTTATCCTTAATAATGGGATGGTGGCAAAAATAAAATTTTCGCAACCATCCCATTATGATATATATAGTACCGCAACTCCCCAGCAAAGTCAAGGGGGTTGCGGCTATTTTTTAGCGCGAATTTTTATTCCCAGAAGTAACCTTTTTCGACGGTGGTTTGGTGTTTGGCGGAGTCGTATTTGAGGAGGTAGCTGTGGGCGATCGCCTCTAATTCTTGGAGTTTTTCGTATTCTACTTTTCTAATTTCCGTGTCGGTAGAAAGCAGGATGACTTGGTGGCTGGCAGAGGGGAAATAGCGTTCGACTAGGTTGTTTCTGTGGGAGGAGTCGAGGCGGCCCAAGGGAGTGTCGATCGCCACTGGCAATTGTCTCCCGGATACTCTAGCCAATCCCCACAAAAAGGCGATCGCCAGCAATTGTTTTTCCCCGGCTGAAAGTCGGTGTTTGGGTACCGGTTTGCCTTCTGGATCGTAAATGGAGAGGCTAAATGTTTGAGTGTCGATCGCAACTCTGTGCACGAGGTCGGTTTTGTGCAACAGGTAGCGGAAACAGTCGGTAATTTCTATTTCGAGTTTGTTGAGTTTTTTGAGGGTGAGTTTTTCTTTAAAGAGTTTCAGGGTAGCTTGGGCTTTGGCGATCGAAGCGATGACGTGTTGGCTGTTTCTGATGGTGATGTATTCGCTGCTGTAGTTTTCTAGTTCTTTTTGGTTTTTGGCTAATTCTCTCTCTAATTCATCGACGCGGCGGTTGGCTGATTCCAAGGCGGCGGCTGCGATAGCGACTGCTTTTTGGGCTTTCCTGACCTCTTCTTCTAGTTTTTCGTAGGCTTCGGGGGAAGCTGCGGCTGCGAGTTCTCTGTCTGTGAAGTCAATTTCTGATTCGATGTTTTTGATTTCTTCTATTTGATCGCGGGCTAGAGTTTGCTGGGCTTTGATTTGGTAGCTAAGGAGGTTTTCTAGTTGCTGGATGCTGTTGTTGTCGGCGTTCATCCAGGGCGGGGCGTCTGTTCCGGCTTGCTGTTCTAGTTCTTGGTTTTCTTGGCGGATGAAGTCTTGAATTTTATCTAGCTGTTGGGGATTTAATGAGATTTCCGCGATATAGTTAAGAAGGCGATCGCTTCTTTGTTTGATAACATTTTGGGCAATCTTTGCTTGCTGCTGGCTGACTTCTGTTTCTGCTTGAATTTTTGCTTCACTTAGCAAGGGCGAAATTAGGGCTAGTGGTAGCGTATTTGACGCCAATTCCATCATGGCTTGACGGGTTTTGTCTGCCTGATTCCTGTAGTCGTTTAGCTGTCTGTCTAGTTGACTGCGATCGGCGGCTATTTTTCCTCCTTCATAAATAAACTTTTCTGATGCTTGTTGCTGATTTTTTTGAGCTTTATCTAACTCGTTTTTAAAGCTGGCTTGTTCTTGCTTAGCTGAGTCTATTTCGTCAGTAATTTTCTTAAACGTTTCTTCGATTTTCTCTAAAGCAGCCAAGTCTTTTTTGCCAGCAATTTCTTTCCGCTTGCGGCCGGCTAATATTTCTAAATCGACGGCGAGGCGTTCTGCTAATTCTAAACCTAAAAGAGATTTAATTGCCCCGACGACAAAATCTGGCGGTGTTTCGAGTTCGGCGAGTTCTTTTACTTGTTCGCCGTCAAACAAAAATAGGTTGGATATTCCGACTGGCAAAAGGGTTTCGATGTATTCGTCCCAGGTGTTAGTAATTGCTTTGTCCGACCACCAATCGCTGACAATCTCGCTGTAGATGAGAATACTTAAGTTGTCTTTGATATCTAATTTTTTCCAGTATCTAACTATTTTGAATTGAGCTAATTTGTCATCTTGGACTTGTTCAAATGTTAGTTCGACGCGGGTATCTTCTAATGGGGGAGTGTGGCGGTTGACGCATTGATTGAGAAAGTCGCTGTAGCTTAAATTGCCTCTGGTGGAACATTGGGCGCGGCCACCGTAGAGGGCGAGGCGAATGCCGTCCATGAGGGTGGTTTTGCCGCCGCCATTCATGCCGCCAAATAGGATGACTGGGCAGGGATTTCCGTCTTTTTCGGGGCGGAGATTGATGGTTTGGGTGCCTGCATAGGGGCCGAAGTTTTTGAGGACGAGTTCGAGGAATTGCATTGTAGATGTATATGTTGTTGGTTGGTGGGGGGGTGGTTAGCGGCGGATTTGGTAGCGGATTTAGCGGATGGGTGGTTGGTGGGGGGGTGGTTAGCAGCGGATTTTGTATCGGATTTAGCGGATGGGTTGTTGGTGGGGGCGGCGGTTAGTGGCAGATTTGGTAATCTCCCACTAATCATCCGTTACATCCGTTACATCCGTTACAAAATCCGCTGCTAACCGCCCCCCTCCCTTGCTACCAATCAATTACATCGGTTGAATCTTCCTCTTCGTTTTGGGACTGAATGTTGGGAGGTAATGGGAGTTCCGCATCTGTTTCTTCATAGGTTCCTGCACTTCCTCTCGTCCAACCTCTGCCATTTGTTTTCGGCCGCCACAAGTATGGTTGAATGTGTTGTTGCCAACCTTGTACGGATTTTGGTGGGAGAATGCGGTGATATTCTAATTTACTGCGTCCAAAGTTTATAAATAAACCTACTTGTGCTCCTGTAGCTGCTAAGTAAGCTATTATTTGAGCTTTATCTTTATCGGTCATTGGATAATTCACGGCTTTATCTTCTACTACAATACATTCATTCACCCAATGGTCTAGATAGAGAATTCCCATCCAAACTTGACCGTCATAAATTTGTCGGGGATATTCCATTTCTGTTGTAATACTGGATTTCAGCATTTCTGCATCAAATGCTCTTTGGTAATGTTTTTCTCTTAAACCTTTTTGTGTCCTCCGGTGTACTCTCATTGCACAGCCGATGATGCTGTATGTAAGATCCTGATGGGGAATATTAGGGTCAAGCATGGTCGTAAAAATTTTGTAATTTCAACGATGATGGTTGGGTAATAATGAGGTTAGTTGACAGCCTATTGTATTCGATCGCTCGGCGTGGTGGCTGTCAACAAGTTTGGGTTTAACCGCAGGCTAGCGCGTGCTAATCGCTAGGTTTTTCCTCTCCTGAATTGGGCGGTGAAAATTTAATATCCGCCCAAGATAGCTGTCTGCTTTGATTGCTGTTGCTTTCCAGTTCTTCTTTAAGTTTGGCAATATCAACGGTATCATTTTTGGCGGAACTGTTGGTTTGGGCGATCGCATCTTTGAATTGCCGAATGTTTTCCGTCGGATTTGCTTTAATATCTTCCACCGCTTTTTTTAAATTGCGTTGATAGTGGGCGTTGCCAATCGCTTCTTCCTTCGATCGCGAACTGGTTTCAAAGCATTTGTCCAAATCGGCGTAAATGCCTGTACGGCGGGGCTTGGTGTAGTATTGGCGTTCTGTATCAAGGAGTTTTGCCATCAATTCGAGGTGCATTTTGTCCTCGCTGCAAATCTCTTCGATCGCAGTCCATTCATCGCTACCGAGGAGTTTTCTTTCGGCGGCGGGACGGGAATCTTCAAAAGGTTCGCCCGTGACTTCTTCGTAAATCCGGGGTAAACTGTCGTCGAATTCGTGCTTTTCTTCCAGCCAAATTCGGCGGATTTCGCTAAGTTCTTCTAGGGTAATTAAGGTGATGTCGCGCATTTCTAGGGGTGCGGTTTTGCGGATTTGGGTTTGTGCTTCCAGGACTCGTCTCAGCCAGTGTTCTCGCCAGAATTTGGTGTAGGGCCCTGGGATGGGTTCGACGGAGGTTGTGTCGTCGCCCATGTTGCGTTCAAACAGTTCTACTCTACCGTAAATGCGGCGGAAGTCTCTTTTTGGGTGATCGTCTGGAATGTCTAATTCGTTGCGAATATCGAGTAGAGGCTGCATCCATTCTTTTTCCTCATCGTTTTGAATCATTGCCTCCATAGATTTATCTTGGCTTACCATTGTGCAAACCCAGCAGCCAAAGCGAGAATTTCCACAACTAGGGGTGGAAGTATCAACAACTAGAGGACATTCATTATCTGCTGTCGCACCTCGATACATAGTTAGCAAATCTTTATTGTTATTTCCCCAAGGATTATCCCACTGCATCAAGTAAAGCCACACTTCATCTGTTCGCCAGTCTTCAATGGGAAGGTAAATATAAGAGTTAGGGCGAGTGGGATTAGCATTAAGGCGTTCGCTTACCCGCCACTCCCTATGTTTAGCCATATTTGCGGCGCGTTTAACACTTTCAGCCTTGCGAGTACCTAGAACAAGAATTACCTCGCCGCTAGTTCTAATTATTTCACGAATAAAAGAACCGGTTGGTTGTATTTTTAATCGTTCCGTACACCATCTAAATCGGTTTCTAGGTGCTGGGTATCCTTTACCTATTAAGCACGCCCAAAAGGTATCTTGAACGGCTGGATAAGTTAAATGAGTTTCTATTGGCATTCCCTGTTCTTGGGCTGCAACTTTCATTCGTTTTAGAGAATTATGTACTCCAGCAGCTACTATAGGGTTTTCTACCAGTGTATCATTTGTTAAAACATGAATTTTTTTGTGGCGTTTCTCAATTGGCAACTCTGCAATCGCATACCAGACAAGCTGTAGGACTGCGGAACTATCTTTGCCGCCACTCCAACCGATTACCAGTGGGAGTTCATCTTGACAATAAAGCTCTTGAATTTCCTTTTTTAAAATTTCTATGTCTGCCATTAAATCGCCAATAGTGCGGGGCGGAAATAGTGACATTTGTTGTAAATCATTCATTTTCTAGAGACCCCTTTTGATTGTAAAGTAAACACATTTTTGCGATGCCACTGAAGCGCATCTTTTCTCGGATAATATTGCTCTAAACTTGGCAAAAGAATCTGTTCTCCGTGAAACTCTCTCATTAATCTAGGGTATGGTGAGTCCTCTTGTAGATCGCTAGCAACTATAATTTGATAACGATCGTCAACAGCAAACCATCCTCTATCGAATGCCCAATGATGATTTTTACAGAGTGAGAGCCCATTATCTGGTCTATTATCATAAAACTCAGAGAATGGCTTGATATGTGCGCCATCTACAATACTTTGACTAAGCGAACGTGTAACTTTCAATCGACAAAAAGCACATCGGTAATCATACAAATGCACGACGGATTTACGGAAAATAGCCTCTCTAAACAAAGATTTTCGTAAATAAACCTTTGGTTGTGCCTCTGTATCATTAGATTCAATATTCTCTAATTCATTCAAGGTAGAATCTTGTAGAGACTGATTTATTGTTAAAACATCTTCTATCTGTTTTTGGCTTGACGAAAACCAGGCAGATATCAGTATATCTATTAATTCTTTTTTTGCATTATAGTCTCGCAATAAATCAAATAATTCATCATCTATTTTGGCTCTTTCAACATCTCTTCTTAAAGAGTTGATGGTTTGAGGGCGTCCTCCCGTGTATTGTTCGCTAAATTCAACGTGCCAAAAGTTAGGTTTCTTGTTTTTTAAATGAAAAAACGGAATAGCAAAATCAATCTCCTCAAAACTGTCAGAACTCAATACAGACCAGTATCTTTTGAAGGTGTTAATTAATTGATCGGAAACAGTAATATTGTTCTCATTAAGTAAGCCTTGTGTAATTAAATCAATTACAGACAGTAGCAGTATTGGCTGATTTAGAGCGTTACCTCCTTGTTTATTCTTGCCTACCTTAATCTGAGAAAAACAATTGCGATAGTATGCTAGATTCTTATTTTTGGACTCTTCTCCTGTAGTCATTTTCTCCTCCCGCTATGATTAAATACAATCCGACCTAAAATTTTACACTATTGTCAACAGAGGGTTAAGCGCCCCAAGGCAAAACCATAATGCAGAAACTAGACAATTTAAGCAGTGTCAACAGACTAAAAAGTTATTTTATAGCCTAGACAGGTGATAATTATATCACTGTCCGCGTGCATCTGCGGTTCTCAAATCCATCCCACCCGCAAACTAAATATGTCCTACAGCGACTTCAAAACCATCGACCAAGCCGTCTCAACCCTGGATCTAACCGTTGAAGACATTCCCCACTTATTCAGCCAAATTACCCCCCTCGCACCTTCAGAACGCCTCAAAGAAACTCTAGACGAAGCTTTAGACTTAGCCTCAAGTATCAGCACGGAAAAAGCTCGATCGGAATTAATCATCACCCCCATTTTACTCGAAATACGGCGCACTTTTAACAACAAAATTGGCTATTTTTCCGGCAACACATTTAACGTAGAAGAGAGCAAAGGATTAACCGGGGCTTGTGACTTTCTCCTCAGTGCGTCCAGCAATCAATCATTAGTTACAGCCCCAGTCTTGACATTAGTCGAAGCCAAAGACAACGATATTAGAATAGGACTGGGACAGTGTGCGGCTCAGATGGCAGCAGCTCAAATATTTAATGCCCGCAAAGGGCAAGAACAATCCGCAATTTATGGAGCAGTTTCAACGGGTACAAACTGGAAATTCCTAATTCTAGAAAATCAGTTGTTAAAAATTGATTTGACTGAATATTTTATTACTCAGCTAGACCAGATATTGGGCATTCTTGCAGAACCATTCAGACGCTATTTTAAGTAGCCTAGTTTTTGGCGGCATTTGGGCGCTGCTGTGCTGTATCTGCGGTTTCCAAACCCAACCGCTTTTTCAAATAATCCGTCATCCAACTAACACTCGCCCTCGACTTAGAAATCCCCCCTTTAAACAAAATCCCATTCTCCCAATCAGGATTATAAATCGACCAATCAACCTGCTGCAAAAGGCTCAAACGTTCCTCCCAACTCTCAGGAAAAACCGACAGCAAAGCCGCCCCAACTTCCCCCAAACTCTCAAGCACAACACTGTGACAGTGCACGCAATCCCGGCGCATTTCCCCCGCCGCAACTTGCTTGTGCAGAACTAATTGCCAATCTGGAATAAAACTGCAAACCGCATTCCAATAACTAACCGCCCGTTGTATTTTTTGAGCAAGTTCTTCCTCTTTCTGTTCTTTTTTGGTGCGAGAACCAGAGGGTTTTGCCTGTTCGCTGCCGTGAATATTAGACAGCAAAGCCATGATAGCACGATCGATCGCACTCAGCGTAAACAATTTGTGCGATCGCCCGTTCAAACTCCCCCTCTCCATCTCAGTCAAACACCGGAAAACCTCAACCTGCTTAACAACCGCCTTCACCACAAAAGCGCGATCGTCCCGGTGGTTGTAAAGTAGACTTAGCGACGACTCCAAAGGAACTTGAAAATTGTTCAAATCAGCAAACATCTGCTGCGATTTTTCCAACCCAATATCGAGAAACAAAATCAGCGCCACCGTCTCATATCCCAACTGCGGATTTTCCCTCAAAGCCATCTCAAAAGCCGCCCGCCGATGCTGTCCGTCATTAATAGTAAACTTAGCATCCATCGGCACTCGCAAGCGACCGATTTTCCGTTCTTCTGCCTCATTTCCCACTGCTTCAAAAGTAATATCCGCATCAATCGAAGCAGCAATAGCCCCACAAGTATAATTTGTAGGATTCTTAACAAAATACTCAGCTATTTCGGGAATCCTAGCTTTGTTAAGCGCGCGTTTCGCCCGCAGAGACGGCGGCAAATCTTCAGATTCAAAGGGAAACAATTTCGGCAAAAAACGCACCGGACACATCGACACGTAATATTCGCGGCCCGCTTGAATTCCCCGAATTACCGGCAAAATGTATTCAAAGGAAGGAGTAGACATATGTTTTTGTTGTTGCAGGTGCGAAGTATGAAGAAATCAGGGGCAAGTGCCATCGTCAATTCACTCGCTTCCCCGATATTCCGCCGGGGGTTGAAACCCCCGTCTCATAGCGAAAGTCGGTTAAAACCGACTAAACATAAACCTCGAAATTGATTCATATTCAGTCCTCTTCAGAGGACTTTCGCTATGAGACAGGGGTTTCAAC